>JAIRKX010000010.1 GCA_031259805.1 Prevotellaceae bacterium
AAGCCATTCGGCGGGCGTCGTCGGACAAACCGGTCGCGGCGTCAGCGAACATTTCGACGCCTACGGACGAATCGACCTCTACACCGGCACGCTCGGCAAAGCATTTGGCGGTGCTATCGGCGGATTTACTGCCGGACGACGCGAGATTATCGCCATGCTGCGCCAACGCTCGCGCCCCTACCTGTTTTCTAACTCCATCCCGCCGGCAGTAGCGAAAGCCGGGCTGGAAGTCTTCAAAATGCTGGACGAAAGCAACGCCCTGCACGACCGACAGCAGCAAAACGTGCGCTACTTCGTCGACCGGATGCTGGCCGCCGGCTTCGACATCAAACCCACGCAAAGCGCCATTTGCGCCGTCATGCTCTACGACGCCAAACTCTCGCAGACCTTTGCCGCCCGTATGCTCGACGAAGGCATATACGTCGTCGGCTTTTACTATCCGGTAGTGCCGCAGGGGCAGGCGCGCATCCGCGTACAACTCTCCGCCGCCCACGAACAGCCACACCTCGACAAAGCCATCGAAGCCTTTGTAAAGGTAGGAAAAGAACTGGCGGTAATTAGAAATAGAGAGCGATGTTAGAAGATTATTTAAACAAAATAATTTGCGGAGATAGTTTAACCGTCATGCGCCAAATGCCGGACAAATGTTTGGATCTGGTGGTAACCTCTCCGCCATACAACCTGAAAAATTCTACAGGCAACGGCATGAAAGACGGCAGAGGTGGAAAATGGGCAGGAGCGGCGCTGGTAAACGGCTATAGCCATTACGACGACAATATGCCGCATAAAGAATATGCCGAATGGCAGCACAATTGCCTGAAAGAAATGTTCCGCTTAATTAAGGATGACGGCGCTATTTTCTACAATCACAAGTGGCGTGTTCAAGACGGGTTGTTACAAGACAGACAGGACATCGTGAGCGGCTTCCCTATTCGCCAAATTATTATTTGGCGGAGAAAAGGCGGAATAAATTTTAACTCCGGTTATTTTTTACCAACATACGAAGTTATATACCTGATTCCAAAACCTAATTTCAAACTTGCCCCCAAAGCGAATGCGTATGGCGATGTATGGGAATTTACGCAGGAGATGAACAACGAACACCCTGCGCCTTTCCCCGTTGCTTTAATTGACAGAATTATTGGTTCAACAAACGCACAGATTATTTTAGATCCGTTCATGGGAAGCGGTACAACGGCCATTGTTGCGATGGGATTAAAGAGAAACTATGTTGGCATTGAACTTTCCCCTATTTATTGCGAAATGGCAGAAAAACGAATAGCAAAAAATAAAATACAGAGTGAGGTAATGAAATTTCACTCACTATCTCTTTTTAACGAAATATGAACATGAAAATATATACCAAATATAGTTTGATAAAAGAATTTCGGGCAATTGCTCAAAGAGGATGGATACCCAACGCCAGACAAGGCAATAACGGAGGCATTGGAAATACGCTTGAAGATTTGTTAGGAATCGAAGAAAACAATCTCCCAATCCCAAATGCCGCCGAATGGGAGTTGAAAGCCAAAAGGCTGAATACATCTTCATTGACAACACTGTTCCATACGGAGCCTTCGCCGCGAGCCGTAAAATTTGTTTCTCAAATTTTATTGCCATATTACGGTTGGCAACACAAGGAGGCAGGTAAAAAGTATCCGAAAACAGAACTAAGTTTTCGTCAAACTATTCACGGCAATTCTCCGAGCGATAGAGGATTTATGGTTAAAATAGATCGGAAAAAACGCAAAATCTTAATTTCATTTGATAGCAGCAGCGTGGCTGATATTCACAAAAAATGGCTGAAAATCGTAAGACAGCGGATTGGATTAGGTGAACTTGACCCACAGCCTTATTGGGGATTTGACGACTTATCCAACAAAGCCGGAACAAAACTTTTAAACTGCTTCTACGTGCAGGTAGATGTAAAGAAAGAAGAAAGCATGGAATTTTACCACTATTGTAAAGTAATGATGTTGCAAAAATTTAACTTCGATAAATTTTTAATTCAAATCGAAAACGGTAATATTTTGGTGGACTTCGATGCACGTACAGGACATAATCATGGTACAAAATTTAGAATAAAACAAAACTGCCTCCCTGAATTATACGAAAAAACAACAGTGATAGTATAAGCGCCCCTAACTCCCCCCAATTAAAATGGACTGGTTACTCGGTAAAACCCTCGAAGAACTGACAACGCTGGCTGTGCAGCAGGGGTTACCGTCGTATGTCGGGCGACAGATGGCCGATTGGCTGTACCGGAAAAAAGCAGGAACAATAGACGCTATGACCAACCTGCCCAAAGCGGCGCGGGCAACATTGAGCCGGCAGTTCGAGGTAGGTGGCTTCGCACCGGCAACGGTGCGGCAATCGACCGACGGCACGAAGAAATACCTCTTCCCAACCCGCGCCGGTCATTTCATCGAAACGGTGATGATTCCCGACGCCGCGCGGACGACCCTCTGTGTGTCGTCGCAAGCAGGATGTCGAATGGGATGCCGATTTTGCATGACGGCGCGGCAGGGATTTCAAGGCAACCTGTCGGCCGGCGAAATACTGGCGCAATTCCACCACGTAGCCGGGAACGACCGCCTCACCAATGCCGTATACATGGGCATGGGTGAACCGATGGATAACCTCGAGGAAGTCCTCACAAGCCTGCACATCCTCACCGCACCGTGGGGGTGGGCATGGAGTCCGCGCCGCATAACGGTCTCGACCATCGGTATCACACCAGCCGTCCGTCGTTTTCTCGACGAGAGCGACTGTCACCTTGCCATCAGCCTCCACAACCCGTTCGACGCAGAGCGCCGCAGCCTGATGCCCATGCAAAAAACATGGCCGATAGCCGACATCGTCCGCCAACTGCGCACCTGCGACTTCTCGGGACAGCGACGTGTCAGCTTCGAGTACATTCTCTTTGCCGGCCTCAATGATAGCGGACGTCATGTCAACGAACTGGCGCGGCTGCTGCACGGACTGGAATGCCGCATCAACCTCATCCGCTTTCATCCTGTCCCCGGCTCGCCCCTGCGCTCCCCAAGCGACGAGCAGATGATACAATTCCGAAACCGCCTCGCCCAAAAAGGCCTCCTCACCACCACCCGCGCCTCCCGCGGACAAGACATCATGGCCGCCTGCGGACTGTTGTCGACAGAGCCATTGAATATCGATGTAAAGCGTAAAGCGTGAGGCATTTTTTTTCGTACATTTGCACCCTCAATTCTCGTATGAGCAAGACCGTATTTTATACTCCTCTTTTCTTTTTAGCGTACAGCATTACTGCGGCGGCGCAGCAGCGCGTGTTACCGAATGTGGCGGCGGGTATCCTGTCCGACAACCTGCAGGCGCACATCTGCACCCTGACGTCCGACAGTATGCAGGGTCGCCTGAACGGCACGGAAGCCGCCCTGAAAGCCGCCGATTACATCGCCGCCTGTTTTGAACAAAGCGCCCTGCAGATGCCTTACGACAGTTCCTACTATCAAGCGTTCGTTACTCCGAAGGCGGCAGGCGTCAACGTCATCGGACTGATCGAAGGGAACGAGCGACGGGACGAGGCGGTGATCGTCTCGGCACACTACGACCATGTAGGCACGCTGAACGGTCAGATATACCACGGCGCTGACGACAACGCATCGGGCGTGGCGGCGATGCTCGAAATCGCGCAGGCATTCGCCGAAATGCTAAAAAACGACTGCCGCCCGCAACGGTCGGTCGTATTCATTGCCTTCGACGCCAAGGAAAGCGAACTCGCCGGATCGGGCTATTACGTCCGTCATCCGCTATTTCCGATGAATAAGACATTCGTTAACCTTAATATCGACGCCGTCGGACGTGTGGAGGGATCGCCCAACGGCATGGCCGATTACCTGCTGCTGGTAGGCGTCGACCGCATCAGCCCCGACCTGCTGTTCCTCTCCGACAGCCTCAACCGCCGGCACAGTCTCCGCTTGTACCTCGACCGGACATTTTACGACAGTGATGTTTTCACGGATGTGTTTTACACCTTCTCCGACCAGTACCCCTTTGCGCAACACCGCGTGCCGGCCATCTACTACACCGGCGGGCTGCACGACGACCTGTATCGTCCAACGGACATCGAAGAATATATCCACTACGACGTGCTCAAAAAACGTACGCAACTTATCTTCTATACCGCGTGGGAACTGGCGAACCGGCCTGCATTAACGAAACATAAACAATATATACGATGACACTCCACGAAGCTACCGAACGCGCCGCAAGGCTACGCGCCGCCATCGAAGCGCACAACCGGCATTATTACGTCGAGAATAAGCCGGTCATCAGCGATTTTGAGTACGATTTATTACTACAGGAACTGGCCGGCGTCGAGCGACTGTTTCCGTCGCTGGTCGTCGCCACATCGCCTACGCAGCGGGTGGGGAGCGACAGTACGCGGGAGTTTGCGCAGGTAGCGCACCGATACGCCATGCTCTCGCTCGGAAACACCTACTCGACCGACGAAATCCGCGACTTCGACAGCCGCATACGCCGCACGCTTACCGACGAGCCGGAATATGTGTGCGAATTAAAATTCGACGGAACGGCCATCGGCCTTACCTACGTAAACGGACGATTGCATCAGGCTGTAACCCGCGGCGACGGCGAATACGGCGACGAAGTAACCGCCAACGTCCGCACCATCCCGAGCATCCCCCAGCAACTGCCCGCCGGCGAATGGCCGCAGGAGTTTGAAATACGCGGCGAAATACTGATGCCCTTTCATGCCTTTGAACGTCTGAACGGCGAACGCATAGCCGCCGGCGAACCTCCGTTTGCCAATCCCCGCAATGCCGCCGCCGGCTCGCTAAAGCTGCTCGACAGCCGGATGGTCGCCCACCGCGGCCTCGACTGCTTCCTATATTACCTGTTAGGTGAAAACCTGCCGTTCGACACCCATTTCGACAGCCTGCGAAAAGCGGCCGAATGGGGATTCCGCGTATCGGAACAGATGACGAAATGCCGCACCGTCGACGAAATCTTCGCCTTCATCCGTCATTGGGACGAAGCACGGAAGACCCTGCCCTGCGCCACCGACGGCGTCGTGGTCAAGGTCAATTCCTTCGCACAGCAACGGCAACTGGGGCTTACCGCCAAATCGCCGCGATGGGCGACCGCTTTTAAGTTCAAAGCCGAACAAGGCGTAACAGAATTGCTGTCGATAGACTTTCAGGTAGGACGCACCGGCGCGATTACGCCCGTCGCCAATCTGCAACCCCTCCAACTGGCCGGAACGACCGTCAAACGCGCCTCGCTGCATAACGCCGACCAAATCGCCCTGCTCGACATTCGTCTCCACGACATGGTCGTCGTCGAAAAAGGCGGCGAGATTATCCCCAAGGTCGTAGGCGTCGACCGCGCACAACGGAAAGCCGACAGCCGTCCGTTCCAATACATCACCCGATGCCCCGAATGCGCCACGCCACTGGTGCGCGACGAAGGCGAAGCCAAACACTACTGCCCGAACGACGCCCACTGCCCCCCGCAAATCCTCGGGAAAATACTCCATTTCGTCAGCCGCCGCGCCATGAACATCAACGCCGGCGAAGCCACCGTCGAAATGCTGTACAGGGAAGGACTGATCAAAGATGTGGCCGACCTGTACCTCCTCAAAAAAGAAGACCTGCGGCATTTCAACAACTGGGGCGAAAAATCGGCGGAGAACTTAGTAAACAGCATCGCCGCGTCGGTACAGACGCCCTTTGCGAAAACGCTCTACGCATTAGGCATTCGCTACGTAGGCGAAACCACCGCAAAAAAACTCGCCGACGCCCTGCCCTCCATCGACGCCATCGCGCAGGCAGGCCCCGACGAACTGCTGACGGTCGACGAAATAGGCGAACGCATTGCCCAAAGCATCATCCATTACTTTGCCGACCCGAGCAACCGCGCCCTCATCGCCCGCCTGCGCAAAGCAGGCGTACAAATGGCCGGCAACCCCCCGGCGACCCGTTCCGACGCATTAGCGGGCATGGTATTCGTCATCACCGGCACACTCAGCCGCCCGCGCGAAGACTTTAAGACCCTCATCGAACAACATGGCGGCCGCGTAGCCGGCGACGTCAGCGCCAAAACCACCCACCTGCTCGCCGGGCTTAACGGCGGCTCAAAATTAGCCCGCGCCAAAAAAGCAGGAATGAAAATCGTCAACGAAAAAGAATATTCCGAATTATTGAACAACGAAATGAACAACGAAAATAAATGAAATAACGACATAAAGAAAATGAACATTCAAATCCCCATCACCGGAAAAATAAGCTGGATAGGCGTCAACGACCGCCGCAAGCCGTTATTTGAAAACATGTGGCCTCTGCCGCACGGCGTAGCCTACAACGCCTACATTATTGACGACGAAAAAACCGCCCTGATCGACACCGTCGACGCCTCTGCCGCCGGCGACTTCCTCGAACGCATCGCCGAACACCTGCAAGGCCGACCGCTGCAATACCTCGTCATCAACCACATGGAACCCGACCATTCGGGCATGATCGATGCGCTGGCAAAACGCTATCCTGCGCTCCAAATCGTCGGGAACAAACGTACATTCAAAATCCTTGAAAGCTACTTCGGCGTCACGCAGAACCTGCTGGAAATCGCCGACGGCGACCGTCTCGACCTGGGACGCCACCAACTGCAATTCATCCTGACGCCATGGGTACACTGGCCTGAAACCATGATGACTTACGACGCCGCCGAGCAGCTGCTCTTCAGCGGCGACGCCTTCGGCGCTTTCGGCGCTTTCAGCGGCGGCATCTTCGACGACGAAACGCTCGTCGAACGACGCGAAGACGAAACACTCCGCTATTATTCAAATATCGTAGGTCAATATTCGGGTATGGTACAAAAGGCGTTGGCCAAGTTGAAAGGCGTCCCGATACGCACGGTCTGCCCCACGCACGGCCTTGTCTGGCGAAGCAACCCGTCTAAAATCATCGACCTCTACGACCGCTGGAGCCGTTACGAATCGCAGCCGGGCGTAGTCGTAGCCTTCGCATCCATGTACGGCAACGCCGAACAGATGGCCGACTACCTCGCCCGCCGCATAGCCGAGCAGGGCGTCCGCGACATACGGGTGCTCGATGTGTCGACCACACACCTCTCATTTCTATTAAGCGAAATCTGGAAGTACCGCGGCGTCCTGCTCGGAAGCTGCACCTGCAACAACCTCTTGCATCCGCTGATGGAACAGCTATGCACCAAGCTGACGCACATCGTCCCGAAAAACAAAATAGCCGGCGCATTCGGCACATTCAGCTGGAATGGCGGCGCGGTGAAACACCTCCGGCATACATTCGAGGCGCTCCAATGGCCGCTGGCCGCCGAGCCGGTAGAAATCCAAGGCCGCCCCACCCCCGCCAAACTGCGCAGCTGCGACGTCCTCGCCATAGCCATGGCCGAGAAAATTAGAAATTAGAAGCCGGCTACACAGTGTAATTCTGTTCTCGTCGTGAACGAGAGCCCGGCTACACAGTGTAATTCTGTTCTCGTCGTGAACGAGAGCCCGGCTACACAGTGTAATTCTGTCCCCGTTCACAACGAGAGGCCGGCTGACGGCGTAAGTTTCCTTCTCGTCCTGAACGAGAGCCCGACTGACATGGTAAGTTTCCTTCTCGTCCTGAACGAGAGCCCGACTGACGTGGTAAGTTGGCTTCTCGTCCTGAACGAGAGCCCAACTGACGTGGTAAGTTTCCTTCTCGTCCTGAACGAGGGGCCAACTGACGTGGTAAGTTTCCTTCTCGTCCACGACGAGGGGCCAACTTACGTGGGAAGTCGGCCTTCTACCCACAAACAATTAAAATGAGGCAGGCTGTTTGGCATTCCCGCCGTGTGCGGCGGAGAAATACGGCTACCGGTTCTTTCCGTATTGCCTGAATACGATGAAAACCCCGCCGTCGAAGCGCAGGGTAAAAGCGCTGCCGGCGGCTTCGTTGAGCGAGCCTTTCCACCAGCTGTCTAACCGCTGCCCGCGTAAGGGGTAGCGGAGGCCGTCGGACGAAACGGCGACGGCGGGGGTCAACGAGAATAGGGAGACCTGCTGTCCGGCATAACTTGTCAGCGTGGCCGTCCGGCGCACGACGGTGAAGGCGCCGTAGTCGGTCAGCATTTCGACGTCGCATTGCGCGGCATAATCGGCCAGCAGCGCCACGTTGGCAATCGTATGGTCTTCGCGCAGGCCGGCGGCGCCGACGATCGTCAACTGCGCGACGCGCCGTTGCAGGCAGAAACCGACGGCTTTCGTCAGATCGTTGGTCGTTTGCGAGGGGATGCGATGCAGGCGGTCGGCAAAACGGCGCATCAGGTCGTCGGGCAGACTGTCGAGGTCGCCCACAATGTAGTCGGGCGACCGGCCATGCGCCCACAGTTTGGCGGCGGCGCCGTCGCAACACACCACCGTGCCGGCCGTCGCAAGCGCCCGCAAGGGCACAGCATGCGTGGGATATTTGCCGGCGGCTAAAACAACCGCCGGCGGCGTCAGAAAAGGCGTCGGCGGCGAAGGATTGTCGGGCGTTGCGGAGGAGCGGGAGGGTAGCATCGTTCTACGTTTTTTTTCGTACATTTGCATGCAAATTTAGAAAATAAAATCGTATCGATTATTCATCTATGACGCAACCCGCACCACCAGCCTCGCTAATTTTGGAAGACGGCACAGTATTTCACGGCGCCTCGTTCGGCAGCCGGACCGCTTCGTCCGGCGAAGTGGTATTTAATACCGCGATGGTCGGCTATCCCGAAAGCCTTACCGACCCTTCGTACATCGGGCAAATATTGGTCATTACCTACCCGATTGTAGGAAGTTACGGCGTGGTCGACAACCAAATCGTCAATCATCTTTCGACACACTACGAGAGCGAACAAATCCACGTGAAAGGCCTGATAGTATCGGATTACACGCATGAACACAGCCACTGGCGCGCCCAAAAAAGCCTGCACGAATGGCTGTGCGAACACCACATCCCCGGCGTCTGCGGCGTCGACACCCGCGAGTTGACCAAAATGTTGCGGGACAAAGGATCGATGGTCGGGAAAATCGTACACAATACCACCGGCGACATCGCTTTCGCAAATCCCGACAGCGAAAATCTGGTAGCCAAAGGGAGCTGCCGCGAGGTGATTACCTACGAAGGCAATCGCACACGAATCGTACTGGTCGACTGCGGCATTAAGCACAATATCATCCGTTGCCTGCAACGACGCGGCGTAACGATCATCCGCGTGCCGTGGGACTACGACTTCCATACGCTCGACTACGACGGACTGTTTATATCGAACGGGCCGGGCAACCCCGACCATTGCGGCGCCACAGTAGCGCACCTCCGGCAGGCGCTGGCCGGTACAAAACCCATCTTTGGCGTCTGCATGGGCAACCAGCTACTGGCAAAAGCCGGCGGAGCGACTACATTCAAGATGAAATACGGCCACCGCAGCCACAACCAGCCGGTGCGCATGGCCGGCACCAATCGCTGCTTTGTTACCTCGCAGAACCATGGCTATGCCGTCGATACCGCCACCTTGGGCTGCGACTGGCAGCCACTGTTCATCAACATGAACGACGACACCAACGAAGGCATCCGGCATACGCACAAACCGTTTTTCTCCGCCCAATTCCACCCCGAAGCCACCAGCGGACCTACCGACACGGAGTTCCTCTTCGATGAATTCCTGTCCTCGATCGAATATTGATTACCGAAGCACGTGTTATTCTTTATAAACTTTGAACCATGACTGCAAAGCATCACAAACCTGCAAAAAGAAGCGTCGGGCAGACCGCCAAAATACCGGTAACCAAAGCGCCGGCAGCGAAAATCACCCGCGAGCCGGCCGTAAACCGGTATAAGCATTACCTTCTGGCAAGCATCCTGCTGCTCACAACCGTCGTATACTGGCCGTCGATGAAGAATGATTTTGTGGCGGGCGACGATTATATGATTATCGTCGAGAACCACGACATCCAGTCGTTCTCCAACCTGCCGAAGTTCTTTACACAGGCCTACCACGCCATGTACTGTCCGGTAAAGATGATTTCGCATGCCGTCGATTACCTCTTTTCAGGAATGAATCCGGCGGGGTATCATTTCTTTTCCCTGCTCTACCACTTGGTCAATGTGGCGCTGGTATTCATGCTGATCTTTTTACTGCTGCCCAATGCGTGGGGAGCGGGCATCGCCGCGCTGCTGTTCGCCCTGCACCCGATGAATGTAGAGGCGGTCGGGTGGCTCACCGGTCGCGGCGACCTGCTCTACGCCGGATTCTATATGGGCGGGCTGATCGCCTATATCCGCTACATCACCGGCGGTCGCCGAATGACGCATTTGCTTGTTACCTTCGCGCTGTTTACACTGTCGGCGCTGTCGAAGGCGTCGGCCTTTACCTTCCCGCTGGCGTTGCTGGCGCTGGATTGGTACTACCGGCGGAAAATCCGGTCGTGGCGCGTGCTGCTGGAGAAAGCGCCCTTCTTCGCCGGAGCGTTTGCGCTGGGCGTGTCGGCTATCCTGTTGCGTAGCGACCACAGTGTCCCGCTGAGCGATTACTTTACGCACTTTTCGGGGATCGATAATCTCGTTATTTTCATTTACCCATTGACGTTCTACTTAGCTAAATTCCTTGTGCCGGTCAATCTGGCGTTGCCCTACCCGCATCCGTTTGCATCGAATCTTCCACTGTCGTGGGATTTCTACGTATATCCGTTCATCCTGCCGTTGATAGGAGCGCTGATGTGGCGGTATAAAACCATCCGGCGCCCGCTGGCTTTTGCGTTGATGCTCTACTTCACCACGCTGTTGTCGGCCATGCGGCTGTCGCCGATGCTGGGTACGATTGCCGCCGACCGGTATTTCTATGTAACGATGATGGCCGTTGTGTTCTTCGTGGCATGGACATTCGGCTATCTGTCCGAACATCGGTCGTTGTGGCGCCGGCGCGCTTTTCCGCTATTCTGCGTAGCGGTGGCGGCATTTGCCGTTATGGCAACGACTATGACGCATATTCGCATTAAGGCCTTTAAAGATGCGATCACGCTGTTCGGCGACGCGCACCGTAAATACCCGCAACATGCTACGCCCCTCTACGAACTGACCGGCGGCTATATGATGATCGGCGATATTGAAAATGCCTTGCGCACATCCGCCAAAATCAACGCGCTGTTGCCCGATGATGAAACGGCGCTGGCGTTTCAAACCAACCTCTACCTGTCGGCGCAACGTTACGCCGATGCGCTGCCGGTTATAAACCACCTCCTGCGGGTTAGTCCGCAGGATCATTATTATATGGCCAAAGCGTCAATTCATCAGTCGCTACATCAGTTGGACAGTGCACTGACGATCGTCGACATTCCCGCGCTGCGGGCGTCGTCGAACAGCGAAATGCGCCTGGCGGCCGGTAAACTGAAGGCCGAAAGTTATGTGGACTTGCAACGCTACGACGAAACTATCGTGCTGGTCGATTCCCTGCGTGCGCTATTCCCTGCGGAGTACTCCCTGCTGATGCCGCGGGCGGTGGCCTACTTCTATACCGGCAATCTGGAAGCGGCATTCGACGATATGCACACCCTGCTCGAACACGACCCGGCCAACGTGCCGGTCATGATGAACCTGGGATATATGTATAACAGCGCCGGGCAACTCGACGAAGCATGCCGCTACTGGCGTCAGGCGGCGGCGCTCAACGACCCGAACGCCCTCGAACTGATTAAACAATGTCCGTAATCGTACGCATGAAGTCGATAGCTAATAATCTTCGCGGCATCTTCCAGCCGAAATTTCTTACCTTAATCAAACGCCGGCAGTACGACCGGCAGACGTTTGCCGCCGACCTGATCGCCGGGTTGATTGTCGGGGTGGTGGCTATTCCGCTGGCCATTGCTTTTGGGATTGCGTCGGGTGTGTCGCCGCAGCAGGGGCTGATTACGGCAGTCATTGCCGGATTCATCGTTTCATTCTTGGGCGGCAGCCACGTGCAAATCGGCGGCCCGACGGGGGCATTCATCATTATCGTCTACGGCATTGTCGCCAAATTCGGCATGAGCGGGCTGATAATCGCTACGGTGTTGGCCGGCATCATGCTTATCCTGATGGGCGCACTGAAATTGGGTAATGTGATTAAGTTTATTCCCTACCCTATCGTCGTTGGTTTTACGAGCGGGATCGCTGTCGTGATTTTCTCGTCGCAGATGAAGGATTTCTTCGGGCTGCAAACCGGCGCTGTGCCGTCGGAATTTGTCGATAAGTGGATCTTCTATATCCGGCATATTGATACGGCGCAATGGCCGGCGCTGGTTATCGGTGGACTGACCGTCGCACTGATTGCTCTTTGGCCGAAAGTAACGAAACGCATCCCCGGCTCGTTAGTTGCTATTGTAGCGCTGACCGGCGGCGGGCTGCTGCTTGAGGCCTGCGGCATCCCGATCGAAACTATCGGCAGCCGCTTTCCCGAATTGGCGGGCGGTACGCCGTTGCCGAAGCCGGAAGCGCCGACGATTACGATGGAGACGATTACCCGGCTTATCCAGCCGGCATTTACGATTGCGATGCTCGGGGCTATCGAGTCGCTGCTGTCGGCGATGGTGGCCGACGGGGTTACGGGTAAAAAACATCATTCCAATACCGAATTGATCGCGCAGGGTGTGGCAAATGTTATTACGCCGTTCTTCGGCGGTATTCCCGCTACGGGAGCGATCGCTCGGACGATGACGAATATTAATAACGGTGGCCGGACACCGGTGGCGGGTATTATTCATGCCGTGTTTCTGTTGCTTGTTTTTTTGTTTTTGATGCCGCTGGCGGTTCATATTCCTCTTGCCTGTCTGGCCGGTGTGCTGATTATGGTGGCTTATAATATGAGCGAGTGGCGGTCGTTCCGCCTGCTGTTGCGTAATCCGCGGTCGGATGTGATTGTGCTGGTTGCGACGTTTTTTCTGACGGTTATTTTCGACCTGACAGTGGCTATCGAGATCGGATTGTTGATGGCTATTTTGCTTTTTCTAAAACGGGTAACCGAAACATCGACTATCTCGGTTATCAATGAGGAGATCAAGAATAGCGAAAGCGATGAGTCCAGCGATGCTGAGACGTTACACCTTCCCGATGGCGTGGAAGTGTATGAGATTAACGGTCCGTTCTTTTTCGGTATTGCAAACAAGTTCGATGAGTTCGATTTGAGCAGTAAAAAGCAGCGGGTGCGCTTGCGTATTATTCGTATGCGCAAGGTGCCTTTTATCGATTCGACCGGTTTGCACAATTTGCGGAATTTGTGGAAGCGTTCGCAGCGTGAAAAGATTCAAATTATTCTTTCGGGCGTCAGTGCCGATGTTCGTAAAACTATCGAGAAGTCGGGCTTCGCGGCAGAGTTAGGCGAGGAATTTATCTGTAGCCATATTAATGAGGCGGTGGGGAAGGCATGGATAGTTATTAATGGTTAAATTGCATCCTGTACTTGTCAGGATGTGTCCTACGTAATTTGAGGCACTATTTTGAGGGGGTAAGAGTAACTATGGATAATGGAGATGGGATCTAATACACCGATAAAATAAGAGGGTGTGTCGGTTTTGACACACCCTCATTAAATATTAATCATCAATTTATTATTACAGTTTGGTTACTGTCAGGATTGATTGTCGTGTATTGACGGGTGTTGTTACCTGTATGGTGAAGCGATAGGTGGCTCCAGCTTCGAATATTTTTCCTTCGATAAGGTAAAGGTTGCCGGGGTCGCGACCATTGTTTCCGTCACCCAGAAAAACCAGGTCGCTGGTTGTGGTCAGTCGCTCGTGGGTAAATTCGCCTCCCCAATCAGCTTGGTGAAAGAACTTGAAGTTGATGTTGTCGATGTTGAGCGATTCGCCGGCTTTGAATGTGATGGTGTATATTCGGGGGGAAGTTGTGTTGGTTGGAGCCATGCAGAGGGCGTTTCCAGTATTCCAGTCTGTGTGTTTCTTTTCTAATGAGGGTTTTCCTATTCCTTCGCCGATTACCCAGATGGCGCCGGAGCCATTATTTGTATTGAGGGAGGCGAGATTGCTTCCGCTCATGACTTCTACCCTGAAATATTTCAGGCGGATGTTGGCTGTTACGCGGTATTTGGCGGTGATGGATAGAAGTCGCAGGGTGAGGGGGCCTGTTTTTTCAAGGAAGTCGGGGTCAATCCACCAGTCGTCCAAATAGGAGTTGTTAAGTCCTCCGCCGATGACTATGTCTTGGTTTTGTGTGAAGTTTTGTTCTACTTTATAGTTTCCGTTGTTGTCTACTTTGTTCATGACGTATCCGCCGAAGGTCATCGGAATGCTGGCTGGCGCATCGGGCGGGGCATCGTTTTCGAGGATGGTGATTTGGATGTTCCGGTGTCCGCCCGATGCGTCGATGATGAATGTGTATGTGCTGCCGGGTAG
>JAIRKX010000035.1 GCA_031259805.1 Prevotellaceae bacterium
TTGCCCTCTTTGGGCAGGCGACCGCAACCCTTGAGAATGTCCTTAAACAGCGTAATGGTGGTAGAATCCATCGCGAAAAGCCGTTTTATGTCTAATTTCTTCAACCGGCTGTCCGATAAACTTTCCGAACATTTTTATGCATTTGTGTGTAATCTGAAAAATTTAATGCTAACTTTGCCCATGGTTGACTTTGTTTTTGTTGTGACTACAAAGATAACCATTGAGCGGTTAACTATGCGTTGACCGCTCTCTTTTTTTTACCGGACAGTAGTGATTTCTAATACAAATAATGGGCTGGAAGGGCAATTTACCGATTTAAAGACAAAATTGCGTAATCATAATAGACTATCACGAGCACATCGAAAAATTTTTATAGATGAATACTTTAAGCGCTCTTTTTTATTACCGTTTGCCACGCGTGGCAAACGGTAATAAAAATTATCCTACTTCTTGACCATTAAACGAATTTCAACTCCTTTCATCCTACTTTTTGACCATTAAGCCTAATAGGAAAAAATCAAATAAAATAGGGTGGCTGCTAATCTTCGCCCTGTTTATTACCTTTAGAAATAAAGGTAGCTGATTTTCAACGATATTTAATATTAAACAGTACCCGGAGCCGGGATCGAACCGGCACAGTATTACTACCACTGGTGTTTGAGACCAGCGCGTCTACCAATTCCGCCATCCGGGCAATACGTCAAAGATTTGCTTTGGGGATGCAAAGGTAGTATTTTTTTGAAAAATAACAAAAACTTTTTATAACCGTGGTATTAGGCTGATATCTTGTGACGTAATATACCTACTTGAAATTTCCTTGTCCGTATTTGCAAATTCTATTTTTAGTTTTCAATTCTTTTACCTACCTTTGCCGAAAAGTAATAGTTATGACGATCGAACAGAAAATGCTGATTAATGGGTTGAATGATAAGGTTCGGCAACTTTTACTTATATATGAACGCACGAAAACAGAACGGAATACATTGCGAGACGAATTGGCGGAACGAAATGCGAAGATTGACGAATTGTTGATGTTAATGCGTGAGTTGGAAGAAAAAAATAAGAAATTACAATTGGTCGATGCGTTTAAAGCTTCGAGTGAAGATACGCGGGAAGCCAAATTGAAGATAGGACGAATTGTACGCAAGATTGATAAATGTATGGCTCTTTTAAATAATTAGACGATGGACGAAGAAAAGATATCAATAAGTATTGAAGTAGCCGACCGCCGTTATCCTTTACGGATAGCGCCTGCCGACGAGGAGCATATCCGAGCGGCAGCAAAGCGCATCAACGAAAAGATCATGCGCTACCGCCAAAGCTATAAAGGCAGGGATACACAAGATGCATTATCAATAACTGTTTTACAGTTCGTAATGAAGTTGATAAAATATGAAGAAGCAACCGATACAGTACCTATTGTAAATAGTGTGCAACAGATGGATAAACAGTTGGAAGAATATTTAAAGTATATAAGGGATTAATAAGGATTATCTATTTACAATAGGGTGATAACCCGTATCACTAAAAGCTCTTTGCGAAACTCAACATTATTTAATTTAATGGAGTGAAGCTCGGGTACGTAGAACAGGCTTGTTTGATCCCACTCACAAGTGGGTGATTCCGGTGAAAGTCGGGACGTAGGACGTTCGAAATAAAAACCGGCAGCTCCGTACATAAACTTTAAGGGTTTTCGTTAAACAAGCGTAGCGATACGGGTTTTTTAAATGAAATGATATAAATATAAAGGATAAAGATTAATAACATATTAAAGTATTACATTAACTTATGGATGGTTTGACAATATTATTAGCAGGTATTGGGGCAACGATTATAGGAGGTGCGCTATCGTTCTTTATCGTAAATAAAATAACGGCAAAAAGACGCGCACGGGTTATTAAGGAGGCGGAAATCGCTGCTGAAAATTTGAAAAAGGAAAAGAACCTTCAGGCAAAAGAACATTTCTTACATTTAAAATCGGAACATGAGCGAACGGCTAACGAGCGAAATCAAAAATTAGCACAAGCAGAAAATAAATTTAAACAGCGCGAAGGTCATCTTAATCAACAGCTTGCCGAACTACAACGAAAACAGCGCGAGATTGATGCTATCCGCGAAAACCTTGCCGGACAAATCGAAATCGTTGAAAAACGCGCTGAAGAGTACGAACGGCTGCGCCGGCAACAGATTGATAAACTGGAAACAATTGCCGGCATGAGCGCCGCCGAAGCGAAAAATGTGCTGGTCGAATCGCTTAAAGCCGAGGCGAAGACGCAAGCGATGTCGTATATCAACGAAATTATGGACGAGGCGCGGCTCAATGCCTCGAAAGAAGCAAAACGTATCATCATAATGAGTCTACAGCGAGTAGCGCAGGAAACGGCGATTGAAAATGCTGTTACAATTTTCCATATTGACAACGACGAGATGAAAGGCCGCATCATCGGACGCGAAGGCCGTAATATCCGGGCGCTCGAAGCGGCGACAGGCGTAGAAATTGTAGTAGACGATACGCCGGAAGCCATCGTTCTTTCGGCATTTGATCCCGTACGGCGCGAAGTGGCGCGATTAGCGTTGCATCAGTTGGTAACTGATGGGCGCATTCATCCCGCTCGCATCGAGGAAGTGGTGGCAAAAATTCAAAAACAGGTAGAGGAGGAAATAATAGAAGTCGGTAAACGCACTACGATTGATTTGGGCATTCACGGCTTGCATCCCGAACTGGTACGTTTAGTGGGCCGCATGAAATATCGCTCGTCGTATGGGCAGAATTTGTTACAGCATTCGCGCGAAACCGCCAACTTGTGTGCAGTGATGGCGTCGGAATTGGGATTGAACCCGAGATTAGCCAAACGCGCCGGTTTGCTGCATGACATCGGAAAAGTTTCCATCGAAGATCCGGAATTGCCACATGCCTTGTTGGGTATGCGGTTAGCCGAAAAATACAAAGAAAAACCGGAAATCTGTAATGCTATCGGCGCACACCATGAGGAAATCGAGATGACATCGCTTATTTCGCCGATTGTGCTGGTTTGCGATGCTATTTCTGGTGCGCGTCCCGGGGCGCGCCGCGAAGTGGTGGAATCGTATATCAAACGCTTGAAGGATTTGGAAGATTTGGCATTGGCGCACCACGGCGTAACCAAAACATATGCTATACAAGCCGGCCGCGAATTGCGCGTAATTGTCGGTAGCGAGAAAGTTTCCGATCACGATGCCGAAGTGCTTTCTCAGGATATCGCGAAGAAAATTCAAGACGAAATGACGTATCCGGGACAGGTAAAAGTAACGGTTATCCGCGAAACAAGGGCGGTGAGTTTTGCTAAGTAGCGCAATGGTAATGCTACTAAATGTAGCGATTATTTCCTTCACCCTTTCTCATTTTTCTCAAACTCTTTCACAATATCTTTCACCAGCGCATGGCGGATAATATCGCGCTTGTTGAACGTTACGAAGCCGATGCCTTTGACCGGGTGCAGCCAGTTGATGACGCGCGACAGGCCAGAGTCGGCGCGGCGCGGCAGGTCGATTTGCGTGATGTCGCCGGTAACGATAAATTTAGCGTTATGCCCCATGCGTGTCAGGAACATTTTTAGTTGACCTACGGTGGTGTTCTGCGCTTCGTCAAGAATGGCGCAGGCATTGTCGAGTGTGCGTCCGCGCATGTAAGCCAGCGGGGCTATCTGTACTGTACCGTCTTCCATAAATTTCTCCAGTTTTTTAGAAGGAATCATGTCGTGGAGTGCATCGTAGAGGGGCTGGAGGTAAGGGTCTAACTTCTCCTTCATATCGCCGGGCAGGAAGCCCAGCCGTTCGCCTGCTTCGACGGCGGGACGAGTGAGGATTATTCGTTTCACTTCCTTATTTTTCAATGCACGCACGGCTAACGCGATGGCCGTATAAGTTTTGCCCGAACCGGCCGGGCCTACGGCAAATAGCAGGTCATTTTTTTCGCAAGCGGCTACTAATTTCTTCTGGTTGTCTGTGCGTGCACGAATTATGCGTCCGTCCGTACCGTAGACCAGTACGTCGGCCGGCAGGTCTTGGGCTTTTTCGAGCAGGTCGCCGGTAAATAAACGGTCGATATCGTCGGTGGTAATGCGGCTGCGGCGGGCATGGTAGTCGATAAGTTGCAAAAGCTTGTTCTCAAAATCATCCATTTCATTGTCCTCACCGAATACCTTGATGTCGTTGCCGCGTGCTACGATTTTCAATTTCGGGAAGTGCGCCGCCAGATGGTTATACAATGTGTTGTTGACCCCGTATAATTCTATCGGATCAATACCCTCTACTACGATTAATTTTTCGTTCATTATATAGTTTGAAAGTTTACAGGCATTCTGTAAAGCCAGCCGATTCCTTGTCGTACAATGCCCGCATACGGGCGACAAAGGCGGTCATCGCCTTAAAGTCGGCTGGACTGAGTTCGTCGGGTGTGTGTTCGAAATCGGCTATTGGCAGGATGGTATAGGTCTTCCGTCCGTTGATTGGCGGCTTGTACGTCCATACGAAGCGGTAGCCGCATTCGTCGATGCACATCCCGCTGCTGTCCTTCACCAGCCGGATGTGCGCCATAACGCCGCCATCGGTGTTTTTCGCCGACATATTTGAAATATAATTTCCCAACGAATAAAGCACTACGTTTCGCGTCGAGCCGTCGGTGGCCAGCCGGCGCTCCATGCGTTGCAGTACGTGCGGGTGCGAGCCGATGATCAACGACACGCCCTGCCGTATCAGGAACTCCACCAGCCTTTGCTGTGTAGCGTTCGGATGCAGTTTGTACTCGTCGCCCCAGTGCATGCCGGCAATGATAAGGTCGGGCTGCATGGCACGGGCGGCGGCAATATCGGCGGCCATCTGCACGGTATCAATTCGATTGACGATAGTGGGCGGCGGCGTGGGAAAGCCGTTTGTCCCATAAGTATAATTGAGGATGGCCAGTTGGAATCCTTTTACATTTATTATCATCGGATAGAGGCTGTCACGCTGCATCTGCGAGAGGAATGTGCCGGTGTGTAATATCCGTAGGGAATCCAGCAGGTCGATCGTGCGCGTTACGCCCGGTTTTCCCTTGTCGCATGTATGATTGTTGGCCGTCAGCAGGATGTCGAAGCCGGCTTTTTTCAAGGCGACGGCCAGTTCGTCGGGCGCGGAAAACTGCGGGTACCCCGTATAGGGTTTGCCGGCAAATGTTACTTCGAGGTTGGCAATGGCAAGGTCGGACGATTCGATATACTTTTGTACATGCGTAAAATACGTACTGTAGTCATAGCCGCCGTCCTGCTTCGCCGCGTCGATTTGCGCTTTGTGCTGCATGATATCGCCGGCAAATACCAGCGTGAGCGTGTCCTGTGTATATCCTTTGAACGATAAAAGAAGAAGGAACAGTATGGGTAAAAGTCTCATTCGGAATAAGGAATTACAACTACATTAGTGATATCTAATCGTACTTTCAGCCACTCTTCCATTCGTTTGAGTTCTTGTGTGTCGGTGGGGGATGTCCATTCGGTCATGACCACGACATAGTCGGCGGTGGTTTGGGCTGATACATTCATTTGTAAACCTTTCGACAGGGTGATTTTTCGCAGCGACGGATAATTAATCGCCAATTCCTTTGCGATCTGCGAATAGGAAATATCATCGGCTTTTAGCGTAGCCAGTTCTTTTTCTAATTGTGAAATGCGTTCTTCCTTGCTTTTCAGCGTTGCTTCGGAGCGCTTGTAGATGTTTTCGAGGAAGGCAGTCGTTACTTCGTCATTGCCTGCTGCGCCGCGATAAGCTAACCGGTGCGAAAGGGTCAGTTTCGTTTTCTGCAGGCCAAATTCTTTGAGTTTGCCGTTCATCTGGTTTACCTGAAAATTGGTCAGCGGCTCGCCAATCGTGTGTACCACGATTTCCGACGAGTCAATCATGTGATAGCTTCTTTCTATTTTGGTAAATTGGGTATTTTCAAACGCATTGGCATATTCCTGTTCAAACTTTTCGACGGCATATTCGAAGCGGTTTTCACGCACGACCATCCATGCTACAACAATGCTCGGCAGGATGATGACCGTCGAGAAAATCGCAATGGTGCGGTGGACGCGCCGTTGCTTAAGGGTATCGGCGAATTTGACCGACGGGAATTTCATGTAGCGTACCATCAGGAAGGTGGCCAGGGCGATGAATACCGAATTAATCAGGAATAAATAGAAGGCGCCGATAAAGTAAGTCCATTCGCCGTTAGCCAGTCCGTAGCCTGCTGTACACAAGGGCGGCATTAAGGCCGTAGCGATTGCTACGCCGGCAATAACTGTTCCTTTTTCTTTCCGGGCGCTTTCGATGATGCCGGCTAATCCGCCGAACAACGCGATGAATACGTCGAAAATTGTCGGGCGCGTGCGTGCCAGCAGTTCCGTTGGCTCGCCCAAATGCAAGGGGCTGATGAAAAAATAGGCGAACGATGCCGTTAGGCTAATGGCCACCATAATGACCAGATTTTTCAGTGACCGTTGCAACAGGGTGGAATCGTTTATGCCGATAGACAACCCCACGCCCATAATCGGTCCCATGAGCGGCGAAATCAACATCGCGCCGATGATTACCGGAATGGCGTTTACATTCAACCCGACCGATGCCACGATAATGGCAAATGCCAGAATCCATACATTTGGGCCTTTGAATTCAATACCTTTCTTAATAGAATCTATCGTGGAAGCCGTGTCGATGTGCTCCGACAGATTCATTATACGTCTAATGATGACTACTAATCTCTGCATAATTATCAACAAATTTTGGGGGTAAAGTTAATATATTTTTTTTTGTGTTTTTCTTTTATTTTGGGGAAACGTCGTATATTTGGCAAATATTTTGGGATACCCGTCCGAAAATAGTATTTTATGAAGAGACTATTTTGTATTTGTTTGGCCGCAGCCGCGGCGTTGGCTATGACCGGTTGTGACTGGTTTAAAACAACCTTCCTCGGACAACCGTCTAACGTCGAACAGGCGCTTTTGGCGCAGGCGGTACAGGTATGGCAAGACAGCCTCGCGCAGGTAGCAGCAACCGGCGCGTTGGCGTCTGTAGATTCTATCCAACAACCGGTTGCAGCTGATTCCGCAGCTCTGCGGTACCATGTAATTGTCGGGAGTTTCAAAGCACGGGAGAGTGCCGACCGTATGCTCAAACTCTTGCAAGACGAAGGATACACGGCGCAAATGGTCGTGTTTAAGAGTGGCTTTTTTGGGGTGTCTGTTTCGTCGCATTCGGAAGTACACGCGGCGATGCGGGCGTTGCACAAAATATTGCCACTGGCTTTTTGCCCTGAAGATGCATGGGTCTACGACGCGCATACGCTGTGGCACAAAGCGGAGCAGTAACGTTCAGGGGGGCAGGGTTGCCCTACTGACGCATCTCATTTTATTTGTATATTTAGAAGCGAATACTCGCCGTTGTGCTCGCATTTCGCAGGGATGCGTCATTCGGAAGCAATGCCGCCCTGAACATTTTTGATTCGATGGTGCAGCATTTTTGCCCTTTTTTGCATCTTTATTATAAACGATCTTAACAAAATTTAAAAACAGAAGATTTAAAACTTAAAGAATATGAAAACAACACCTTTTTTAACAGCCACTTTATTACTAATCTGCGTATGTTTAGCGTGCGCATGCAAAGACGAAGAACGCCCCATAATGATGCCTCCCGAAACACAGGAAGGAAAAAATACCTTCGGGTGCTATGTGAATGGGGAATTATACTCTTCTGATCGGTTAAGATGGCTAATGTTTACTACACCACCTCTGGAAGCGACATATTATCAAGATTATGTTATTGTGATAAGCTGTAGTAGCATAAGTGATAATGATGTAGATAAAGGCACTTATACTTATTTTCATATAGCCTTGGCAGATCCTAAAGAAAATGTAGAAATGAAATTGGAACGTGCAACGGTTGCTCGAAAATCTAATAACACTCCCAGTTCTGTTGGTTTCGAAGATAGAAACATTGATAAAATTATATTAACGCGATTTGATACTATTAACCGCATCGTCTCCGGTCGTTTTAGTTTTACACTGCCGGCTGTAAGCGGTACCGGTAATGCTGGCGATTACTTTACTTTTAACAGCGATTCGACAGCGAGGGTTACAGACGGGCGTTTTGATCTTGAACTTCGACTTATTTCTCAAAATTAGCGATTTATAAATTTATATTAAACATACAAGCATATGAAAAAAATTTACTTTATTATCAG
>JAIRKX010000036.1 GCA_031259805.1 Prevotellaceae bacterium
CCTTTTCGGAAACGGGCTGCAAAGGTACAATCTTTTTTTATTCTGACAAATCTTTTTTGCGTTTTTTTTGAAGTATATAGAATAATTGACTGATTAAGACGTGAAAAATTTTATGACAAAATGAAAAATGAATAAAAAATGAGCGGTTAGAGGACGGTGAAAATAACAGCTAATTCCTGATGCGAAAAGTATAAAAAGCACATAAATCACAGTGCAGACAGCAGACAATATTCAATTACTCTCAAACGTCTGCATCTCACACAGTCGTTTATAGATTCCTTGTCGGGCGATGAGCTCGATGTGGGTGCCCTGTTCGACGATTTCGCCTTTGTGGAGGACAACGATTGTGTCGGCATGTTGGATGGTTGAAAGACGGTGCGCAATGACGATCGATGTCCGGTTGTGCATCAGTTTGGTGAGGGCGTCTTGTACGAGACGTTCGCTTTCGGTGTCGAGTGCGGAGGTGGCCTCATCAAGGATGAGTATCGGCGGGTTTTTCAGAATGGCGCGGGCGATCGAGATCCGTTGCCGCTGGCCACCGGAGAGCCGGTTGCCCTGATCGCCGATATTCGTCTGGTAGCCCTGTTCCATGGCGATGATAAACTCGTGGGCATTCGCAATCTTTGCAGCATTCACTACGTCGGCGTCCGTTACGTTCGTCATGCCGAATACAATATTATTATACACCGTGTCGTTAAACAGGATTTGTTCCTGCGCTACCATGCTGATTTGGTTATAGAGCGAGTGCAGGTTGCAGTCGCGTACATCGACCCCGTCGATCGTAATCGCGCCGCCGGTAACATCGTACAGACGGGGGATGAGGTTTACCAGCGTCGTCTTCCCCGAGCCTGATTGCCCGACGAGCGCCACCGTCGTCCCTTTCGCAATATGTAGCGTGATATTCTTCAATACCGGTTCTGTGGTATAGGCAAATTGCACCTGATGCAGGTCGATCGAGTGTTCAAACGACCGTACCGTAACTGCATCGGGACATTCTCGGATGTCTGTTTCCGTATCGAGAATTGTAAACACCCGTTCGGCGGAAGCCAACCCGCGTTGGAAGTTAGCCGTCGCCTGCGCCAGCGATTTGGCCGGCGTCAGGATTTGCGAGAAAATGACGATATAGACGATAAATTCGCTCCCTGTCAACGCGCTCGCCGCACTGCTGAAGATAAGATGCCCGCCATAGAGCACGATAAATGCGACGGCCACGATGCCCAGCACCTCTGACAACGGAGAGGCGATATCGATCCGGTTCCACATCCGTTTAAATACTAATCGTTGGGCATTGTTGAACTCGTCGAATTTTCGGTTAATAAAATGCTCCGCACTGAAGATTTTAATAATTCGGATGCCTGACACAGCTTCTTCCATCAAGCCGAGCAGATGGCTCAGCAGCGTTTGCGACTGCTTGGCGTTCCGCCGCAGCAGGTTGGTGATGCCTGCGATAAGCAGTCCGGCCACCGGCAGCACCAGCAACGTAAAGAACGTCAACTGCGGCGACTGGTAAAAGAGCACCGCCGCATAAGCGATAATAAACAACGGTTCGCGGAACAGCACTTGCAGCGCACTGCCGACCACGCTTTGTATTTCGTTAATATCGTTTGATGACACCGACAGCAGATGTCCTTTCTTCGTCGTTCGAAAAAAACCGACGTGCAGCGCCATCAGTTTCTCGAACATCGCCTGTCGCAGGTTGCGAATCAGCAGGCTCTGCATTCGCGTAATTGTCCGCTGCGCCGCATATTTGAACACGTTGGCCAGCGTTACCGACACTAGTATTACGATGCATGTAAACCGCAGTGCGCCCATCGGCCCGTGTTCCTGCTGCAATTGATGGCAGTAGTAATAGAAGGCGTCTTTAGCATAGTCTACGCTGAACGAAAAAGTGGGCTGTACGGTCGTCGCCGCGTCGACACTGCCGGTATTAAACAGCAAATCGAGCACCGGCAGCAGCAGCGAGAAATTGAGGATGCTGAACACGACGCCGAACAGCACAAGCACCAGGTAGCGTATTGTTACAGGCGCCAGCGGGGGTGCGTAAGCGAATAGGCGAAAGAGCGTTTTCATTCGTCGAAATGATTGTTGATCCCGTGTTCGATGCGTGTAATGCGATGCTCGACCGATTGCCGGAAGAGGGTGTCGTTGGCGGCTGACGACGACCGGTCGCTTTCCGGATGATCGAGATGGTAGGCTACCGCGTAGAAATGCAGAAAATACTGCCGGATACCGGCGTTAGCTAACCGTACGGCAATATCGAAATCCTCGCCGCCCCATCCTTCAAAGGCTTCATTGTAGCCGTTGATGTCGAGCAAATCATCCCGCCAAAACGACATGTTACACCCGACGACATAGCGCCACGGCTCCAGCGGACGATGAATAGCCGCATATATTTCGGAAATCCTGCGACAGCGGATGGCGTGCGCCCGTTTCTTTAAGGACGCGGTATAGAATGACGGGAATCCGTTGCGCTCGTCCATGTATTTTTGCGTTGACCGTGCTGTCAGAAAGGCACGGTCACCGGTAAGAAATCGCTCGCGCCGCGCAAAGTACAGGTGGTCGTGCACAAAATACTTATCCAGCAGCACATCGCCGTCGATATTGATGATATACTCATTCGATGCCTGCAGAATGGCTTTGTTGCGTATCTGCGCCAGACGGAATCCGTCGTCGGGCTGCCACACGTGGACAATCGGTACGATCGACATGTTGGACATCTCGATGACGACTGCCCTGGTGTCTTCGCCCGACCCGTCGTCGGCAATAATGATTTCCGCCGGAAGCACTCGCTGCTCCGCCACCGACTGCAGGCAGCGCCGCAAGCGGTCGGGCGTATTGTAAGTGCTGATGATAAGTGAACAGATTGGTATCATTGTTTTACTCCCAATTAAGAAATTTTCCCGCCGGTCGTTCCTGTAATACCGGCGGCGTTTCGTTGAGTGGTTTCCCGTCCATCGCCACGTGGTATTTTTCCAAGTAGGCCGTCGCCATGATGCGGGCGTTAAAATAGTCACGTGCGTATTCGTGGCAACGTCGGGGCGAATACTGCTCGATGTCCCTCAACGCCTGCGCCAATTCACTTGATTTAGCCGATAGATAACCCACCTCCGGGAGCACGATTTCGGGTAGCGAACCGTAGGGCGTACCTAATACCGGACAACCGAAATACAGGCTTTCGGTCAATGCCAAACCGAACGGCTCATGCCAGCGGACGGGGAATAACAGCGCTTTGGAATGCCGCAACAGCGCCGCCTTTTGCTTCCCTCCGACCATGCCGCAGAAGCGGATGCGGGGGTGAAGCGTTACGCGGAAGCCCATTCGGAAATTCACACAATAACCGCCCAGAACGAATAAGTGTTCGCCCGGCACGGAGGCTACGACGCGTATAGCACCTCGCAGGTTCTTCACTTGCCATGCAGCATCGCCCAGAAAATGCGCATACCGGCGCGGGGCGTGCAGGTCGGGGTAACCGTAATCGTCCCAATCCAACCCGTTGTACACGTACGAACGGCTGCCATATCGCGCCGCGTGATTCCGTGATACGAATACTGTATTCGGGTCGAAGACGGTTTCGCTGTTCGCGTTGCCGTGCATGGTTACAATATACGGTGACTGTATGGGCGTTTCCGGCGGGGCATTCTGGAAGTGCACGACATCAGCTCCGGCGGGTAATTGCATGGACAGAGGACGCGTGGGGTCGATGAACGTAACCGTCCCGAAATCGCAGACCGATCCTTTACGCACCAGATACGATACCCGATGCCCCCGTCGCGCCAATTCTTTTCCAAGATACCAGATAACGCGCTCCGTACCGCCATAGCGCGATACGGGAATGGTACCGTCGTGTACAATAAGGATGTGCATACCGTCAATCGTTGGTTTTGATTTCTTCATAATCGACGTACTCCCCGATCGACTCGTCGACTTTCTTACGGGGGCGTGGCGGTTGTTGCGGGCGGTTGGCCGTGCCGCCCTGACCGTCGTCGTTGAAGAGGTTTTCTATTCGTTTGCCGGCGTAGCGGGCAAGCAGGCCGAGTATAAGCCGCATAAAGTTCGGCATCAGCCACAGTGCAATCATGATTATAAGTACGACTACTAATTCCATATCATCCTCCATTTACCTCGCCGGTATTCATATTTATGGTTACTGTTTTACCGGCGGTGGTCGTTACCTGCAATGCCGGCGGTTGCTGCTGTTCTTTGACGGGCGTGTGGGGCTTCACGACGACCGGCGGTTTCGGCGTCAGGCGGATGTTTCCTCGACGGTCGAGGAAGCAGGTGGTGGATTCGTCGCACACCATAATATAATCGCGGCCACCGACGCGGAAGAATGCCGGCGCACGGGTTAGTGTCGCCGGTGCCGTATATGTTTTCCAGCCTTCGACGGCTAGCCCCTTCTTATCGTAGGCGCGGACGGTGCGGTTGGTAAAGCCGATAAACACACGGTAGTCGTAATCTTTATTGTAATCGAATATCGACAGGTAGCGCGCCGGCGAGGGCAGCGTTAACGGGTACAGCGCCACCGGATTGCCGTTGCGATCGATCAGGTACACTTTGCCGGCGGTAATAAACAGCATTTGCAGTTTTCCGTTCTTATAAAAGTCGATTTGGTAGACCGAATCCTGAATCGCTCCGTCGATTTTCTGCGACCATAACGTTTTGCCTTTCCCGTCGACCAGCGCAATGATATGATCGTTATCCTGCGTCAAATGTTCAATAGCTTTTGTGTTATGATTCACGACCGGGAATTTTCGGAGAACGGTATTACCGGCGATGGCCGGCACCGGTTCGGGCATAACGGTGGTCTGTGGCGTCGGGATAGTGGAAGGTGCCGGCGGTTTCGGCTTGCTTGTCACGTCGTACACCGAGAAAAAGGTCGTGTACAGTTTATCGCCCGACGGACGCATTTGTACGCCGGCGATTTTGAACCGGTCATTTTGCAGGGCTTTTGCCCACAGTCCCTGCCATGCCGGATGCAGGTAGGAAAGGATTTCGGAGTTGTTCGTCGCATCGGGCTGCACGAACAACGACAACAGACTGCTGCTGCTACAATACGACGACGCCTGCGTGCCCTGCAAATACTTCTTAAACGACGTGCGTGGCTGATGGAACGCGGCCAGCAACTCGCGGTTGCCGCCGAAAATAATCCAATTATCTTTGATCGTAAAATAGCTGTCGTCCCGATTAAACACCTCGCCAAACAGTCCGGGCAGCAGCCCGCGCGCCGGATTATGATACAACCCGACGGGGCTTTTCGGATCGATTTTCCATGGCCGTTGCCGGTCGTCGGCAATGCCTTTCAGTTGTTCGATGACAAATTTCGGATTCGCGGTTTTAATCATGCTCACCCACCCGGCAGGCTCGTCGGGAATGTAGGCCAGCCCGATTTCCTTTACGAATAATGCCGAAAACAAATCATTCACATTCTGGTTATATTCCTCGCCGAGCGTTACCAGGTTATTCCGATAAGGTGTCAGTATTTTATGCTGGTCTAAAAAATACTTATAGCCGTTGAGAAATCGGTCTACATCGGCGAATCCGATATTGAGGGCAATGGCGACGGTTTCGGGCAACAGCGCCCACAGGGTATTTTCGCCACCATCCTGCGCCGGCAGCAACGCCAAATAATTATTGTCGCTAAACGACGGAAAAACGAATCCGTTCAGGTGAATGACCTGCGGCGAAATAACGCCGTCGAGCGCTGTCCAGTCGGCCATATAGGGAATGATGGGCATGTACTTGCGCCATTTCTCGCTCCCTGCAGCCGTAAAAAAGGCATTTATCGCACGATGGTTAATAAAAAAACGGATATCCGTATACGCACCCGACGTTCTCAGTATTTCCTGAAATTGCTCGTTATCGCGCAACGACGTATTACTGCGTACATGGCGCACCGCATTTTGCAGCAGCAACTGTGAATCGCTGAACAACGCCAGCCGGTCGACCAGCGCCGCATACATCAGCGTATCGCCGCTCCCGATGGTTTTAATAAACGTGCCGTGGTATGACTGCTCGTGCACCGGACGCCCGCCGATTTGCAGCAACGCCTCCCACTTATCATTCGTACTCACCGGCGGCATAGCAAAAGCATACAATGACGAAATTGTATTTTTTCCCTTCGGATGCGCCGAATAAATCAGGTCGGATTGCAACGCCTCGCCTGCAATGCTGGTGGTTTTAGCCACCGTCTTGAGCTCCTGTAGCCAATGTAAAAAAAGAGGATTGGGCGACACAAACCGCTGCCACCCCGAAGCGGAATTAGCAAAGACATCGTTTAAAATGTCGGTCTGCTCAAAATAACATAAGTAAAGCACATCGAGCGGCACGGCCTGCATAACATCCAAACGCCGGGTATGCTGCTGCCACTGCGACCGCAATAACCAGAATGCTCCGAACAACACGGCGCAACTTAACACGACATATATAATCCAACGTTTTCTCTTCATGTTAGTAATAGCGCACAAAGGTACTAAAATTTTTGACTATCGGCGTGATGAATGAGGTTAAAGCGCAGATGGCAGATTCAAGTAACCAATGCAACCGGATTATTCAACGCGGAAGTAAAAACCTTCCATGGCGAGTCAAAGTTATGTGATGTTCTTGGTCTACGGTTAATTTTATTATTGAAAATCACTACTGTCCGGTAAAAAAAGAGAGCGGTCAAGGCATAGTTAACCGCTCAATGGTTATCTTTGTAGCCACAACAAAAAACAAAGTCAACCATGGGCAAAAGTACAAATTTTATCGGACAGCCGCTACTGAATCAGCTCTTATTTTTTGTAAACGGTGTAAATATCAGAGAAATATCGAAGCGACACAATGCAGAGCGCTATGTAAAAAAGTTCGACACTCGCCAGCATATGATGGTAATGCTGTTTGGAGTATTGGAAGGCTACCATTCTATAAAATAGCTTGTTACAGGAATGTTGAGCAATGCACACAAATTGTCTCATTTGGGGATGCGCTGTATGGTTCGTCGCAGCACGCTGTCCGATGCCAACAAACGGCGCAAGAGTGCCGTATTTGGAGACATCTATATGGAAGTATACCGCCGTCACTCGGAGAGTTTATCGGACAGCCGGTTGAAGAAATTAGACATAAAACGGCTTTTCGCGATGGATTCTACCACCATTACGCTGTTTAAGGACATTCTCAAGGGTTGCGGTCGCCTGCCCAAAGAGG
>JAIRKX010000055.1 GCA_031259805.1 Prevotellaceae bacterium
TTTTCCCTTCGGTGACGGAAAGATTGTAGGCTTCATTGACCTTGTTTCCATTGACATAATGCTCAGAACGGTCGTCGAGGCAAATGATTTCGATGGTGTTCCATTCCGGTCGCGGGTTCTCGAAGTTAGCTGTGCGCACTACGCGGTAGGATTGGCCTTCGGGCGAGAGATTCGATGATTCGAGTGTACTTCCACCTACTTTGTAATAATCGCCGCAATCATTTTCCTGCACCTGACATTCTATCGACAGCGGCCAGAGGTCGTCGGGAGCCGTATCGGGAAAGTGGTAGAGGATGCCGCTGTCGCGCGGGTCGTTTTCACGCGGGGGATATTTCGTTTCACCCCAACGGAATACGACGCGCAGGTAGTAATTGCGGTACGAGTCGTTGGTGCAGAGGTAGCCCATATTTTCTCCGGCAAAATGCAGGATGCCGTCGACGACTGTAAACGAGTTGTCCACGTCGTTATTTTTGCCGTGGGTTTTCGTGTAGGTGTACCAACCCGAGAGATCTTGCCCGTTGAATAACGGAATCAGTTGGGCTGCGCCATCGTTCGCTTTGGTAAAGGTAGCCTTGTCCTGATGTTCTTGCACGATGGCCGGAAGCGGCTGTGCCGATTGTACGCAGGCATTCGTCGTGACACACGCTAACGCCGCTAGAACTAATAAACGTATTGATTTCATTTTTTTCATTTTTTTTAGATGGTTTTTAATAGGGGTATTCGTTATTCGCCCGTAGCGTATGATTCTTTAACCAGCGGGCAGTTCAGCAGGTAGTCAAGGCTGATTTTGATACTTTCGGCCGGTGTGTAGTTATATTGTTCCACTTCTACGATCAGATAACGCGTGCCGGCGATATCGGTGTTATTGAAAATAGCATCGAAGCCCACCATGCCGCTTTGTCCCAGTTCCTTCTGGTCTTTGATATGCAGGAGGGTAAACCGTCCGGGGTATTTTTGAAAATAGGCTACAGGGCTTTGGTGTCCTATTACCGTCCAATAGACGTCCATTTGGAAAAATACCAGTTCGGGATTGGTGTGCTCCAGCAGGTAGTCATACATCAGTTCGTTTTCGACCTTCGTAAACTCGTGCGCATGGTTGTGGTAGCCGAATAACAGCCCGTTGTCTTTACATTTTTGCCCGATGGCATTGTAGTAATCGCACCATGTTTGCAGGTCGGTCAGCGTTTTTGGAACTTCCATCCAGGGGGCGACAATAAATTTCATGCCGGCGGCCAGATGTGCAGCTATCGCCTCGTCCCACCATGCCAGCGATTCGGTAAAATCATGCGACGTCAGTTCCTGTTTCGACAAGGGTTTAGTCGTATGCGACGACAATACCGTTAAGCCGACCGCTTCGACCGCGGCTTTGAAGTCCTCCGGCGTTTTGCCGTAGAATTTCCCGTCGCCATAACCGGCGGCTTCTATGGTGGTGTAGCCAACGTCGCCGACAATTTGAATTGTCGCGTCAAAATCGTTTGCAAATGCTTCGCGCAAGGAGTATAGTTGTAACCCTATGTCCTTCTTCGGCAGTTGCGCTGCCGGCTGTGTGCTGCACGTTGCCAGTAAAGGCAGTACAATGACAGATAGTAAGAGTAAATTTTTCATTTTCCGTTGATTTATAAGATTCGGTTGTTTCATGCCGAACAGTCCGTCGAAGGATATTATGAGGCGTTTTTTCCGTTTTCGTTGATGACTTTCCACAGTGGGAGGCCATAGCCTTGTGTCATCGTCCGGCGACGGCGAAGGATTTCTTCCATTTCTTCGGGCGAGCCAATGCAGGGCGAGCCGTTTTTCACCGCGTCGTCAAACATTTTCCATGCCATGTCGGAGGCAATTACGCTGTCTTCGACCGTAGGGTAGCCGAGATTACGTCCGGACAGAATCGACCGTGCAAACACGTCAATCATAATATCTACCTTCTTATCCTTAAACTCATCGGTTTTCACGATGGTTTGAGTTACGCCGTGCATTTCGACGGTGGCTGTTTTGAAATTATGGGTCATGCGGGCGATGCCTTTCGTGCCGATAATATCGACATAGCAATTGTGCGTTTGCTTTTTCGCCATGTGGCCATATACGAATCCCTGCGTAATATCGAATACGACGCCATTTTGAAATGTGCCGTGCACCTGTATCCACCACGGGTCTTCGTAGCTCCACATCCGGATGCCTTGCGCGTGAAAGGCTGCGTACTCGCTATCGGCATACCAGCGGGCGACATCGACGTAGTGCATTCCACAGTCATGGAACGCCGGTCCTTCGGGTTCATGCCCTTCCTGTGGCATGTGACCGGGCGTCATGTGCGCAATGCGGACAATCGCCAGTTCACCGATTTCACCTGTGCGGATGAAGTCAATAATGGTTTGATGATACCATGCATTGCGGTTGAACATATTGACGGACACCATCAGGTTGGAACGTTTGACGGCTTCGGCCAGTTCCCATTCCGTCCGGACGTTGTCGGCCAACGGTTTCTCGGCCAGCACATGTTTGCCGGTTTGCAACGCTTTGTACAGTTGAGTCGGACGTGAGTCAGCCAGAGCAAACAGCCCTACCACCTGCACCTCGGGGTCTTCAAAGAGTATGTTTTCGTTCTCTGTAAAAACAGCGGCGGGCGCTATGTCCGCCGCTGCTTTACGTGCTTCCGCACAAGTATCACATATATATGCTAAATCCCACAAGGGGTTCTTCACTAATTCTTCGGCATATAGCCGTCCCATTCGTCCGAACCCAATAATTCCAATTTTCAGCATTCTCCTCCTTAATCTAATACTTTTATGCGAATATTCCGGAACCAAATGTCGTCGCCATGGTCTTGCAAGCCGATATAGCCTTCGCGGTTTTCACCGCCTAGGTTTGTCAGGAGTTCGTAGGCCAGCGGGAAATCGCCGCCCGGTTTAAATTTGCTGTTTGCAATTAAATCGTTCCATTTATCGGTCCACAAATGGTATTCGAGTACGTTTTCTCCATTTTGATTGTGGACAACCGTTCCTTTGAATACCAGAATGCTAGCTGCATTCCATTCGCCGGCCGGATTGGCATTTTGCGGTACGGCCGGAATCATGTCGTACAGCGAGGCGGCTTGGCGATTTCCGTCTATGCCCAATTTAGCGTCGGGGTGATTTTCGTTATCCAGTAGCTGATATTCGGGCGCCGAGATGTAGATCGGTTCAAAGCGGGTGTTCCCGTCCCTGTCAGTCGATTGTATTTCCTGCGCAAGGTAGAAGATACCGGAGTTTCCGCCTTTGGAAATTTTCCAGTCTAATTTCAATTCAAAGTTTTTGAACTTATAGTCAAAGATCAGGTCTCCGCCATCGGTTTCCTGCGCTTCGCCGCCGCCGCTGCCGTTAAATTTGAGGGTTCCGTCTTCAATCACCCATTTTCCGGGCACTTTGTCTTTTCCGTAGCCGCGCCACCCGTTCAATGATTCTCCATTAAAGAGCACGGTAAATCCCTCTTCATCTACAGGGAATGTGGAGAGATCGACCACTTCCGGCGTTGTTTTCACACTGCCGCCACATGCGGCAATCACGGCTGCAATAGCTATGCAGCCCAGTCCTAAGATAATCTTTTTCATGTTTTGAAATATTTTAATTAATGTTGATTTGTTTCGTTGCTGATTAGCTCGGCATAGCGGTTAGTTTCCAGCCTTCGCGATAGGAGTGTTTAATCATTTCGTTGGCGAATGCGATGGCGCTTTGCGGTTCGGTTTCGGTCGGTTTCCATGTCGGGTGTCCGTCTTTGATGCTGAAGCCGTCGCTGATTTTCACCCGTATCGTTTCGTTGTCGCCGATATTGGTAAAGCGCATATTTTCGCCGTCCCAATGCAATTCTTTATGCAAGGCTTGCAGGCGCACGGCCAATACGCCCATTACGACCATTTCGTTGAACGGGCCTGCTTCCGAGAAGTCGGAGGCCGATTTCAGGCGGTTGTCTGCGCTTTCTTTGCAGGCGCGCACCCAGTCCATTTCGTGGCTTCCCGTAATGCGACGGCATACTTTCGGTACGTTCGGCACACGGCCGGACAGTAGCCACGGGTCACGGCCATAGCAGTTGCAAATCAGGGTGTCTTTCGTGCCATGAAAAATGACCAGCCCACCGCCGTCGCCCATCAGTTGTTTGCCTTCGGGGAATCCCGCCGGACGGTCGGGCATCATGCCGCCGTCGAACCAGTGGACGACCACTTCGGGCATCGCCACTTTCGGCAGGTTTTCGCGGGCGGGGAACGTCAGTTTGACATGCTGCGCCTGCGGAGCGCAATCCCTGAGCAATTGGGTAGACGAGCCTTCGACTTTCGTCGGATAGCCTAATTTCAATGCCTTAAATACCGGATGCAGGATGTGGCAGGCCATATCGCCCAATGCGCCGGTGCCGTAGAGCCACCATCCGCGCCAGTTCCATGGGTGATAAATCGCATTGTACGGACGTACTTCGGCCGGGCCGGAGAACAAATCCCAATTTAAGGTCGATGGAATTTTGTCTACCTTCGCCGGCGTTTCTAATCCCTGCGGCCAAATGGGGCGGTCGGTAGCGGCTTCGACTTTGACGATTTCGCCTATTTCGCCGTTCCAAATCCATTCGCAGGCCAAACTCACGCCTTCTTCCGACGCGCCTTGATTGCCCATTTGGGTAGCTACTTTATGATGGGCGGCCAGTTTGGTTAATAACCGTGATTCGTATACCGTATGTGTCAGCGGTTTTTCGAGATACACGTGTTTGTTCAGCGTCATCGCGTCGGAGGCAATAATGGCGTGCGTGTGGTCGGCCGTAGCTACTACCACCGCGTCGGCCGATTTGCCGAGCTCTTCGAACATTTTCCGGTAATCGTAAAATCGTTTCGCATTCGGGTAACGTTTAAAAGTGCCGTCCGCATATTTCCAGTCGATATCGCAAAGTCCGGTGATATTCTGGCTTTCGATCGCTCGTAATACGCCGGCTCCCCGTCCGCCGATACCCACGCCCAAGACGTTCAATTTGTCGCTCGGCGCGATGTGTCCAAAACTTTTACCCATTACAATGTTGGGTACAATCGTTGGTGCAACAGCTACGCCTAAAGCAGCTGTGGCGCTTGTCTTCAGGAATTTTCTCCTTGAAATTTTTGATGCCATAAGTGTTTTTTATTTAATTAAAGATTGAAGTTTAACGGTGCAAATATAGGTATTAAATGGCAGACTGCCATAATTTATTTACAAAAAATACACACAAAGTTATCAACTAAAAAGCGTACATTTGCAGAAAAGCAGTAATACAATGAAAATGATGCACCCCACTAAGACACTTCCGACGGTTGCTTTGATTTACGATTTCGATGGCACATTGTCGCCGGGCAATATGCAGGATTTCGGTTTTATTCAGGCCACAGGGAAAGATATCGGCGCGTTTTGGGCGACTTGCGAACGCATCGGGCAGGAGCAGGACGCCAGCGGTATTTTAACCTATATGAAAGTGATGATTGATGAAGCCCGCAAAGCCAATATTCGATTACAGCGGGAGACGTTCCGGCATTTCGGACGGCAGGTCGCGCTGTTCAATGGCGTGCGCGAATGGTTTGCTCTGATGAACGACTACGGTCGAAGCAAAGGCGTCGTGATTGAACATTATATCAATTCGTCGGGGCTTAAAGAGATGATTGAGGGGACGCCGATTGCACAGGAATTTAAAAAGATTTACGCCTGTTCGTTTTATTACGAAAACGGCGAAGCAGTATTTCCGGCCGTAGCGGTCGATTTTACGACAAAAACGCAATTCCTTTTTAAAATTAACAAAGGTATCGACAGCGTCAGCGACAATAAGGTCGTGAATCGCTATACGCCACAGGACGAACGCCCGATCCCATTCGCGAGGATGATTTATTTCGGCGACGGCGAAACGGATATTCCCTGCATGAAGTTAGTCAAACAGCAAGGCGGCTACTCTATTGCCGTCTATGAACCGCACAACGATAAAAAGAAAATCCGCGCCCGACAACTCATTGCCGAAGACCGCGTGAACTTCGTTTGCCCTGCCGATTATACGAGGGAGAGCGAAATATATCGCGTAGTAACTACTATCATATCAAAGATGAAATCGGATGCGGAGTTCGAAGCGCTGGAACTGCTTCATAGAACATACGAGTTATGAGTAGCAAGTGACGATAAACGGACAGTTCTAACTACGTCAATCGCCAATCAATCGTTTCCTTGCCTTGTTGTTCCAGCAGGGCATTTGTCTGTGAGAAGTGCCGGTTACCGAAAAAACGGGTACACGAGAACGGCGAGGGATGCGCTGATTCCAATACATAATGTCTGGTGGTATCAATCAGCGTCTTTTTATTACGGGCAAAGTTGCCCCACAGCAGGAATACCAGCCCCTGCTTTCTGTCCGAGAGGATGGAAATCACGGCATCGGTAAACGTCTCCCAGCCGATTTTACTGTGCGACAAAGAATCGCCGGCACATACCGTAAGCACCGAGTTCAGCAGGAAAACGCCCTGCTCCGCCCATCGTTCGAGGCAACCGTGGGGTGGACGCGGAATTCCCAAATCGGTTTCGATCTCCTTAAAAATATTTTCCAGCGACGGCGGCGCTTTGATGCCCCGCGGCACCGAAAAGCATAACCCGTGCGCCTGCCCGTACCCGATGTACGGATCTTGCCCAAGAATCACCACCTTTACCCGATCGAAAGGCGTTTTGTCGAACGCATTAAATATGTATTTCGGCGACGGGCAGATGGTTTTCCCTGCGTGCATCTCGCCGCGTACAAAGCGGGTAATAGCTGCAAAATACGGCTTATCAAACTCCGCCTGCAATACGGTCTTCCAGCTTTCTTCTATCTTTACATCCATAAAGCTATTGATTATTGATTATTAATTATGGAACAAAGGTAACTGTTTTTTTCGATTACTCCCCCAATATCGATTGAGTATTGAAATGTAAGGTGTAAATTCCCTGTTAGGGCAACCATATCAATAGAAAACTCCCAACCACCCAGTCCCGCAGGGTGAGACAAGCGGGCTACAGCCCTCCGTGCCTCTCTGTGCCGCCTGTTTTTTTATACTTTTTTTTGGTTGATCTTTAGAAAAATCATACCTTTGTCAGCGCTT
>JAIRKX010000098.1 GCA_031259805.1 Prevotellaceae bacterium
CGCTCGCAGGCCGAGATTAGCGATGCGCTGCGCGAGGAAATCGCCAAATTCCCCGAAGTGGTGAAATACACGGTAGGTAGCGGTGGCGGCGGCGGCATGGGCGGAAGCAACACCGTCGATGTAAAAGTATTCGGTTACGACTTTAACGAAACCACCGCCATTGCCGAGGAACTCGCCGAACGCATGCGCGGCATCAAGGGTGCGCGCGACGTGAAGATTAGCCGCGAGGCCATGAAGGTGGAATTGCAGGTGGACTTCGACCGCGCGAAACTGGCGAAGTTCGGCGTCAACACCGTGACGGCGGCCAACTACGTGCGCAACCGCATCAACGGCCTCACCGCGTCGGTGTACCGCGAAGACGGCGAAGAATATGACATCGTGGTGCGCTACGACGAGACGTTCCGCACGGCGGTGAGCGACGTCGAGAACATCCTCCTTTATAACAGCGCCGGCGGCAGCATCCGCCTGAGCGAAGTAGCCACCGTGGTGGAACGCTTCACGCCGCCCATCATCGAGCGCGAAGACCGGCAACGTGTAGTCACCGTGTCGGCGGCGCTGGGCGCGGGCGCAGCGTTGGGCGACGTGGCCGCCGCCACGAAAGTCGAAATCGCGCAACTCGAACTACCATCCACCGTGAGCATCGCCATTGCCGGCTCGGTAGAAGACCAAGAAGAAATGCTGGTCGATATGATGACCCTGCTGGCGCTCATCGTCATCCTTGTGTACATCGTTATGGCCACGCAATTCGAGTCGTTCTCGAAGCCGTTTATCATCATGCTGTCCATCCCGTTTGCGTTCACCGGCGTGTTCCTCGCCCTGTGGATAACGGGCACTTCGCTGGACATGGTGGCGCTGATTGGCTCTATCATGCTGGTAGGGGTTGTCGTCAAGAACGGCATTGTGATTGTCGACTTCACCAACCTGCAACGCGAGCGCGGCCTGCCGCTCAACGAGGCGGTGGTCACCGCCGGCAAATCGCGCCTGCGCCCCGTGCTGATGACCACCCTCACCACCATCCTTGGGATGATACCCTTAGCCGTAGGCACCGGCGAAGGCTCCGAGATATGGCAACCGATGGGCATTGCGGTCGTAGGCGGGCTCACATTCTCGACCATCCTCACCCTGCTTGTGATACCCGCCATCTACTCGGCGTTCAACATCGGCAAAGCGAAAAAGGAACGCGCCGCAAACACAGTGGAAACAAGTTGGGAATGATTAATTGTTAATTGTTATTAGATATGAAGAAGAATATATTAAAGGAGAAAAGCCTTAGCTTTGCGGTGAGGATAGTGAATTTATATAAGTATTTATGCGAAGAGAAGAAAGAGTTTGTTTTATCCAAACAGGCTTTACGCAGCGGCACGTCGGCAGGCGCTATGGTGCGCGAGGCGGAACACGCGGAAAGCAAAGCCGACTTTATCCATAAACTGGCTATTGCCCAAAAAGAAATCAACGAAACAATGTATTGGTTGGAGCTAATGTGTGAAACAGAATACCTGTCAAGCGCAGCGTTTGACAGCATTAACAACGATGCCGTAGAACTTATAAAAATGCTCACAAGCATCATTAAAACCGCCAAATCATCATTAACAACTAACAACTAACAATTAACAATTAACAATTAACAATTAACAATTAACAATTAATAATTAATATGAAAGCAGTACTTATCACTTACGGGCAGTCGCTGACCCGCCCGGTAGAAGACCTCCTCGACAAACAGAACATCCGCGGCTTCACGCGCTGGACAGAGACATTCGGGCGCGGCAGCGAAACCGGCGAACCCCACTACGGCACGCACGCATGGCCGTCGAAGAACGGCACGGTGCTGGCCGTGGTGCACGACGATGAAGTAGCCGCCCTGCTCGACGCCCTCCGCCGGCTGAACGAACACGCCGCAGAGCAAGGGCTCTCCACCTTCGTGTGGAACGTGGAGGAACAACTGTAATGATATATGAAGGATGATGTATCAACCACCATGCATTCATACTAAACAATTCATCCTTCCTACATCGTGTCCCCCTTCCTGTTCAGCATAAACTGCGTAGCCCCTATATTCCTGATCATTGCATTAGGAGTACTCCTCAAACGTGGAGGCATCCTGTCGCGACCGGTAGTCGCGACCTTCAACACGATAGCCTTCAACGTCGCCCTGCCGCTACTGCTATTCCGCGACATCGCCCTGTCAGACATTCGGCAACTATTTGAGCCGACGTTCATCCTGTACGCCATAGGCGCTACCGTCGTCGGCTTCTCCCTCACATGGGCGCTGGCCGAACGATTTATGAAAGACAAAACGGCCATCGGCGCATTTGTACAGGGCAGCTACCGTGGTAACTATGCAATCATCGGCCTGTTCCTTATCATCCATATCCTTGGACATAGCGGCAAAGGCGCACTCATCACCGCATTCGCCATACCGGTATACAACATACTGGCAGTCGTCGTCCTCTCGGTACGCAGCATAAACCCCCAACCCATCAACCTCCGCCGTACACTATCGAAGATTGCCAGAAATCCCCTAATCCTTGGTATCGTAGCCGGCGTACCGTTCTCCGTTTGGCAGATACCTCTGTTTACACATCCGTATACCCATTTCGTCGCCGCCACGATAGACTACCTGGCCGTCATCGCCAATCCACTGGTTCTCCTATCCATTGGCGCCTCCATCAGCCGCTCAAAACTACGCGCCGGATGGCTGAAAGCGGCGATAGCAAGCACAATCAAACTCGTCATCAGCCCGGCAATCTTCACCGGCATCGCTTACCTCTGGCGACGCCCCTTAGGCTTCACCGGCGAAGACCTCCTCGTACTGATGATTATGTTTGCCGTCCCGACCGCCGTCGCCAGCTACATCATGGCCGTCAAAATGCACAACGACGAAGACCTTGCCGCCAACATCGTATTGCTCACATCGCTCTTCTCCATCTTCACCCTCACCGCCGGCATATACCTCCTCAAATCAACTGGAATCATTTAAACCATCAACGAGCACCCACCATGAAACACGCCCACTACCTCATAGCGCTATGGATCGTCGCCGGCAGTTGCAGCCAACTCCCCTCCTACACCACAATCACCGGGTTCACAATGGGTACCACCTATCAGATTACCTGCAGACATAACAACATCCCGCCCGACAGTCTGCTTGCCGGTATCGAAGCGACGCTGGCACACATCGATCGATCGCTCTCGGTATACAATGACCAGTCTATCATTTCCAAAGTAAACCGCAACGAACCGGTCGCCATCGACTCCTTTTTCCGCATTGTCTTCACGCGCAGTTATGAAATCTACACCGCAACCAATGGCGCTTTTGACATTGCCGCCTCGCCGCTATTTAATGCTTGGGGCTTTGGATTCACGCAACGCGAGACCGTAACGCCGACGATCATTGATAGCCTGCAACAATTTTGCGGAATGCAGCGCGTACGCATACACGGCGACAGGCTAATTAAGGACGACCCCCGCGTAACGCTCAATGCCAATGCCATTGCTAAAGGCTTCGGAGTCGATGCGGTAGCGACGTTTTTAGAACAATCGGATATCCGGCATTATATCGTCGAAATAGGCGGCGAAATACGCAGCAAGGGCCAAAACCGATACGGCAAACCATGGCGTGTCGGCATTGACAAGCCTGTTGAAGGCGCGATCTTCCCGGGAGAATCCTTGCAAGCCATCCTGCAATTGAGCGATAAAGCGCTGGCCACATCGGGCAACTACCGAAGATACTACGAAGAGAACGGCACAAAATACGCCCATACCATCAATCCGGCCACGGGCTATCCTGTCTCGCACACCCTGCTTAGCGCTACCATCATTGCATCCGACTGCATGACCGCCGACGCTTACGCCACCGCCATGATGGTAATAGGACTTGACAGCGCCAAACAATTTCTAAATACGCATCCGGAATTAGGCGCCTTTTTAATTTACAACGACCGTGACACCTTCCGTTCGTTCCATACCAACAATATTCGTGAGATGATAAATGAATAGACTGAGAGGCTATACTATAAAAGCAAAGACAGGGAAAAGAACTTTCCCTGCCTCTGCTTAATAACCTAAAACTTATGAAAAACTTATTTCGGTTATAAGACGTGCATGTAGGCAAAAGGTTTAACGACTTTTTTTATTTTTATTGATCAATTCACACAAATCACTTATTATTAGGCTTTATAATATGCTATTTTTTTCGACTTCGATCTATACCACACCGGCAGAATCCCGTTTTTGTTTTTATATCCGAAAGGCAGAATTTTTGACATCCGGAAGGCAGAAGTGTCCAATAGACGTAATCCGGTTGCATAACGCTTACGCGGGATAATTATTCCTTCCCTTTACTGTTAATCGCTAAAAAGACATCCAACCCACAAATACACCACCGCTATTTATGTCCCTTTTCACGGAAATAATATACCACCCCGTAAGAATAATTAAAAAAATGAATGAACGTATAAGATATTTGATTAACTTTGTTAGTGAAAAAAAACCTTTCAAGAACAATACTATGATAGAACAATACAAAAATACAGGGCATAAAGATACCCGTTCCGGTTTCGGCGCGGGGTTGCTCGAAGCGGCCAATGCGAATCCTAATATTGTAGCGCTTTGCGCCGACCTAAAGGAATCGGTCAAAATGGATGCATTCGCATCGGCTTTCCCAAAGCGATTTTTCCAGTGTGGCATTGCCGAAGCCAATATGATTAATGTGGCTGCCGGCATGGCCTTAAGCGGAAAAATATCGTTTGCCGGCACGTTTGCCGTATTTGCGTCGGGACGGGTATATGACCAGATTCGCCAATCGGTAGCCTATTCAGGGACGAATGTCAAAATTGCCGCTTCGCACGCCGGCCTCACCGTAGGCGAAGACGGAGCAACTCATCAAATACTGGAAGACATCGGGATGATGAAAATGCTACCGCACATGGTCGTCATCAATCCCTGCGATTTCAACCAAACCAAGGCAGCAACCCAAGCGATAGCCGCCTATAATGGCCCGGTATACTTGCGTTATGGGCGTCCGCCGGTGCCCAACTTCACCCCGGCAAACCAACCGTTCGAAATAGGAAAAGCCGTCATTATGCATGAAGGTTTCGATGTAACGATTTTTGCAACCGGCCATTTGGTCTGGGAAGCACTATTAGCTACCGCACAACTGTTACAAGAAGGGCTGTCGGTTGAATTAATAAATATCCACACCATTAAACCATTGGACAAAAAAGCGGTCATAGCATCAGTAGCCAAGACACGTGCCGTAGTAACGGCCGAGGAGCATATGAAAACCGGCGGTTTGGGTGACAGCATTGCACAGATATTAGCTTGTGAACTCCCTACACCGATGGAATATGTAGCTGTAGACGACCGATTTGGACAAAGTGGAAAGCCTGCGGAAATGTTGGCGGCTTACGGATTAGATAGCAGGCACATTGTAGCTGCTGCAAAAAAAGTAGTAAGCAAAAAATGAAACAAAATGAAGGAAATTCTATAAACCCGATACGGCAGAAAGTTTGTATGGGGTTTATAGATGTCCGGATAAAAACTGAACTATTTTGACGGATAAAGAATTAGTACAGCTATTTCTCGAAGGCGACAATCCTAATTACGCCTTCAACCTTATCGTGCATAAATACCGCGAACGATTGTATTGGCATATCCGTAAAATTGTCATTTCGCACGACGACACCGACGACGTATTGCAAAATACTTTTATCAAAGCATGGAGCGCCTTGCCAGAATTTCGCGGCGACTCACAACTTTTCACATGGCTGTATCGCATTGCCACCAACGAATCGTTGACGTTTTTAAAGAAAAAACGCACGAAGTTTTTGTTACCTTTGGTTGATGTCGAACGGCAATTAAGCAATTCTATCGAAGACGACCCGTATTTTAACGGCGATGCCTTACAGAAAAAATTACAAAAGGCCGTATTGAAATTACCTGAAAAACAGCGGTTAGTATTCAATATGCGCTATTACGACGAAATGAAATACGAAGACATATCGGATGTCTTAGGCACTTCGGTAGGGGCGCTGAAAGCCTCGTACCATCACGCCGTACAAAAAATTGAGAAGTTAATGGAAGAATAGAAAAGTTGGGAAAGAATAGAGAATAAGTAAGAACAGAAAACAGGATTAAACCTTTAACCTAAAAAAGAGTCCAATTATCGAACTATGCGCACGTTTATATTAACCGATGACTTTAAACAGACGCCGTTTGTAGTTCCCGAAAAGTATTTCGAGACATTTAAAGTAAGAAAATTCAATCTTACCGATGAATTCAAACGAGTTCCGTTTACCGTACCCGAGACATATTTCGAGGCGCTTGAGGTACGTAAACCGGTTACGCTAACACCCGAATACAAACAAATTCCCTTTACAGTCCCTGCCAACTATTTTGATACATTACCGTTGCATATAGCCGAACGGATTGCCATTCCTGCTTCGCGACCGGTAGCCATTTATTGGCAAACCATGCGTATGCGCTTATCTTTTGCCGCTATGCTTATTCTGCTTATTACAGTGGGAATCGGCTTGATGCCTTTTTCCTCTCAAACACCCCCGACCATTCATTCCCTACATCGCCCCGCCACCCTTACAGAGATAACCTCCGCCGAATTGGATTTATACGCTATAGATGAACAAACGTTACTCCATGCGGTAGCAACGATGTCCCCCGAAAAACAATCAGTGTCCGACTTCTATGATGATGCTATTATGTATTATCTTACCAATAATTCCGATATTAGCTTAACCGAAATAGCCTCCTTATATTATTAGCCACAGACAATATATGATACGAAAATCTATCGCCATTATCTGTTTCTTTTCAGGCCTTTCAGCAGTTCCTATAGGAGCGCAAGTAATGCGTATAGACTCGTCCCGCTCTTCTATCCTGCGCGACAGGGAAGGCAACATTATGATTTCCGAATATATTCATATTACGGGAACATTTGAAGCACGCGTAGAATTGTTGCAAAACCAAAAAATAGGGTATTTCAACATGGTCATTAACTTTACGCCGGGAGAGGCCGAACGATTCTGGCCGTTGTACAACGAATATGTGCACAAAAAGGAAGAACTTCGTAACCGGGGGAAGAAACTGCTACAGCAGTTTTCATCCCCGATCACAATCGAAACAGTAAGCGACAATGAAATCAAGGCTCTCGTAGACTTATATATGATGGTCTGCGAAAAAGAACGACAATTACAGACCGAATATTATAGGAAGTTCTTAACGATCTTACCGGCCAAAAAAGTAGCCTTAGTCTATAAAGCGGAAGACGATTTCCAAGCCTACCTTTTAAGAACGCTTAGCGGCAGAAAATAGAAAAGCCTCGCATTATTTAAGCCTCTTTCCGTTTCCGTTTGGTTTTTCCCTCTTTCGGCGCTACTTCTTTTTTGCTTTGTTTATACTTATAAGGAGTAATACCTGTGTACTTCTTGAAAAACTGTCCGAAAAACGACGGATTTGGGAAATTAAATTCTTCCGAAATTTGCAGAACGGTCAAATCGGTATTCTTTAATTTATTTTTCACGTCATTAATAACGAAGTCGATAATCCACTTCAACGCCGGATAACCGGTTGTTTCTTTCAGTACGAGCGATAGATATTTCCGGGTTACACAAAGTTGTTGGGAATAGAAAGCTACACTCCGTTCCTTTTTGTAATGCTCCGTGAGCAACGTGAAGAACTTCCTTGCTACTTTTTCTTTGCGAGTCATACTGGCGGTTTCGCCAATAATTTCTTTCTCCTGATACAGGGCGGCAATCTCCAAAAACAGTGAGTACGCTAATCCCCGTATAATTTGTACGCGGAATGTTTGTTTACTGTAGGAATACCGTTTGGAGATAATCGTCAAATAACTTTCCAGATGGTCCATCACTTCGTGCGAGACTTTCAAACTCGGCATTTTCGAGATGCTGAAAAGCGTTGCGAAATCAGCCGGAAGCGCAAATCCGGTAAAGAAATCATACTCGAAGCATACGCCCCGCTGTTTGTAGTTGTCCGACCGCTGGTCTATTTTGAACTCCTGCATGGGCAACACGACATATACATACCCTTTTTTCAGTGTGTATGCCGTTTGATTAATCCAGATAGTTGCTTCACCCTGCGTGCAAAGACCCAGCACCACGCCATTGAAAAGATAAGGCGCGTCTTTCGAAAACTGCGAGATAAGAGGACGCGGATGGTTTACTATAAAATGATTAATACCATTTGGAAATACTTTGTCTGCGTTTTCCAATGAAAATTTGTTGATTTTACTGTGTGTCATAAAATGGTTAATTTAAAAATTAATTGTGCAAATATAAATATAAATACGGAATATCTAATGACATTATCGGGGAAAGAGGTATTAATACCGTTACTCTTTCTATCTTAAATTGTGTTTTAACTATAAACATACTCGTATTAAAGTTTCAAATTTCATTACAAATATCGTCATATTTCGACGACTATACAAGACGGCTTTTGGTATAAAAATGTCGCGTTTCACATATTACAATCAAATTTTATTTTTTATTTTTTTGATTCTTAAACGATAAATAACCTTTTTCTGTTTTATATTTTTCCAATTAAAAAATAATGGTACTGTGTTATACAAGGTATTAATTCTTTTTCGTACCTTTGCCGTATCAAACTGTAAATGTATAGTTACGAATATGAAGAAAGTTATTACAGCGAACATTGGCGGCAAAAGTTTTATCATCGACGAAGACGCTTTTGCCCAGTTGCAGGATTACTTGGAGTATTTTAAGGCGACTATTACCGACCCGAAAGAGGTGGAAGAGGTGATGACCGACATCGAAATCCGCGTGGCGGAAATGCTGCAAGAACGCCTGCGAAATGAGATGCAAAGCGTCAATTGCGCGATGGTGGATGTCGTCGTTACCCAATTGGGAAAGCCCAAAGGCTGGAAGGATAATCTCCGGACACCAGAACGCCGGCGGCTGTACCGCGACCCCGACCACCGACTGGTGGGCGGCGTGTGTAGCGGGATTGCCGCATTCTTTGGTTTTGATATTGCGCTGGTACGTTTGGTTTTTTTGCTCTCGTTGCTCTTTGTCTTGACTGGCTTGTGGGTATACCTTATTCTGTGGCTTGTGGTACCGCCCGCCCGTACGATATCGGAAAAATTGGAAATGCGCGGTGAACCGGCAACTGCCGAAAATATCAGGAATATCAGGCGGTAGGATATGGAAACGATTACAGTGGATAATTTACAGGCGCAGATACGTAAAGGCATTCTTGAGTATTGTATTTTACTTATTCTGTCGAAGGACGAAGCATCGTACGCTTCGTCGATTATTGCCGAATTGAAGAATGCGCAGATGATTGTGGTCGAAGGTACGTTGTATCCCTTGCTTACGCGGCTGAAAAACCAGGGACTGCTGAAATATCGGTGGGTGGAGTCGACACAAGGCCCGCCGCGTAAATACTATTCGCTTACCGACAGAGGCATCGCAGTACTCAACGAATGGGATTATTCGTGGCGAGATATGGTCGCCTCAATTAACCACATCAGGGAACAGGCGAAGAATAGAGAACCTCTATAGTTAATCCATTATTTAAAAAGTATGAAACCAACCATTAAAGTCAGTATAAGCGGCATTGCGTTTAACATGGATAGCGACGCGTACGGTTGCTTACAAAATTATTTGGAGCGTATCGAGCGTATTTTTGCCGGCAAGGAGAGCGGTCGCGAAATTATTGACGACATCGAAGTGCGCATTGCCGAACTGTTTTCGGCGCGCATTCAGTCGCCTAAACAAATTATCACATTGGCTATTGTTCAAGAGGTGATTGCGACGGTGGGTTCGGCCGATGATATTGCCGGCGACGAGCAGGAAACAGCCTCGAATGCCCATGAACCATTCCGGACATCGCCGAACATGGAACACAAACGGTTGTTCCGCGACATCGACCATCGTACGATTGGCGGCGTATGCAGCGGGTTGGGAAATTATTTCGGCATCGACCGTGTGTTTATCCGGTTGGCTTTTTTGTTTACCGGTTTGTTCGGTTTGATTTTCTCCGGCAGCCCCGGTCTGGTGGTGTGCCTGATTTATGGAATGCTGTGGATAGCCATACCGGCGGCGCGTACCGTAAAAGAAAAGATGTGGATGCGAAAAGAGCCGATTGCGCCGGCGCGTGCATCTCTCCGATACGAAGAGGATGATGCGGAAAAAGTTGCTCATGCCGGTGATTTCGGCAATGTGTTGGGCAAAGTTATTATTATTACCTGTCGCGTCATAGCCGGCCTGCTTTTGGCAGTCGTCGCGCTCTGTGCGCTCGCGTTGTTAATTATATTGCCCGTCGGGCTGATTACCGGCAATATGATCTTGGGCGAATATATGGCGTCCGACATCACCTATTATATACAGCATTATACTATCATGCCGTTGTGGCTGGTGATTGTATTGCTGACACTGCTGGTTTGCCTGCCGTTGTTCGCTGTGATATATTTTATTTCAAAAGCGTTATTCCGATTTAAAACAGCTATTCGTTTTGGGTTGATTCTGCTCGTGGTATGGCTGGTCGCCTTACTGTCGCTGGCTGGTATCGGTATTTACGCCGTTTCCGGCGATTCGTATTTCCACGACCGCCTGCTATCGGAGCAAACTCATTACAATTACGTAAAGAAGCGCATATTAGAGCCATTTACACGCCTCTATGTCAACGGGAGTTTTGAGGTCGTCGTCTACCAATCGGATACGGATTATGTGCGGATTGAAACGTCCGAGCGCCTCCATCCGCATATTTATACCGGCGTGGTCGACGGGCAGTTGAGTATCTATTATAAACATTCATTCGACAGGGAATATGGGCATGGGTCTGGGCATGCTCGGTTTTTTGACATCACGATTTTTAACCGGTGCCGCCATCTGTTCGACGTCTCTAATGTCCGTTCGAAGATACATGTTTACACCACGAACGTCGCCGCGCTGGAACAATTAGATCTGTGGCAAAATGTGCGTTTTGTATGCGACGATACGCTACGGGGCGGAAGCGCCGGCGAATTGGCGATCAATACCTCCGG
>JAIRKX010000149.1 GCA_031259805.1 Prevotellaceae bacterium
CACGCCGTCGATGATCGAGGCATGGTTGAGAGCGTCGGAAATAATGGCGTCGCGCTCGTCGAACAACGGCTCGAATACTCCGCCGTTGGCATCGAAACAGGCGGCATAGAGAATGGCGTCGTCTGTTTGGAAATAGCGTGATATGGCTGCTTCCAGTTCTTTGTGCAGGTCTTGCGTGCCGCATATAAAGCGTACGCTCGACATGCCGTAGCCGCGCTCGTTCATGGCCGTTTGCGCCGCCTGTATGACACGTGGGTGGTTCGACAGCCCAAGGTAGTTGTTGGCGCAGAAGTTCAGTACTTCCCGCCCGTCGGCGACGCGAATCACGGCTTGTTGCGGCGTTACAATCACCCGTTCGTTCTTGTACAGTCCGGCTGCTTCTATCGCGGCCAATTCGCCTGCTAAGTATTCTTGGAATCTTTTCATTTGTTGATTTATTGATTTAGTTAATTCAAAAAAGCACATTCAGTGCGTGGGGTATTATTTCGACGTCCAGTTCTTTTCCCATCGTACAGGATTCGCCGTCGAAGTGTACGTAGTCGTCGTGGGCGCGTTCGACGGTGATGTGCCGGCCACGGAAGGTGTCGATGTTGGGCGATCGGTGCAGCGATTTGTTGAATAGCTTGGGCAGCATGAAGGGCAGATCACTGCGCGGTACGTTTTTCCATATCACTATGTCGAGCTTGCCGTCGTGATTGTCGGCCAGCGGTGCGACGTAGGCGTTGTTGCCCCATTGCGAGGCGTTGGCAAACGTAATGAGGAATGCCGTGCGGATGAGGCTCTGCCCGTCGATTTGCAGGCGGTATTCCTGCGGCGTGTAGTGCAGGAAGGCGGCGGTCGAGTGTTTGATGTATTTCGACAGTCCTCGCGTTTTGGATGTATTAAAAAGGTGTCCTACCAGCGCATCGAAGCCGATGCCGGCGGTGCAGAAGAAGGTTTTGTTGTTGATTCGTGCGGCGTCGACCGGCTGTGCGCGGAAGCGTTTGATGATGTCGAGCGCTTTTTTGCAGTTCATCGGAATTTTCAGGTGTCGCGCCAGTCCGTTGCCCGATCCTATCGGTACGATGCCCAGGGCGGTGGGAGTGTGTATCAACGCGCGCGCTATTTCGTTAATTGTGCCGTCGCCGCCGATGGCTACGACTACATTGTAGCCTGCTTCGGCGTATCGTTTGGCTTGCTGGTAGCCGTCGCCGGCGTATTGGGTGGTGTAGAGCAGCGTTTCGTAATCGGGTAGCAGTCCGAACGCTTCACCGATGTGCTTCCACAGCGCGCGTTTGTTTTTTGTTCCCGATAGGGGATTCATGATAAAGGCAATTTTACGCATCGGTTGTTGGCGTTTGTTGGACGACTTTAATAAAGATGTCGTTCATTGAAGGAATCAGTTCGCGAAATTCCCTGATTTCGACCTGCGGCAGCAGTTGTTGTAGCAGTCTGTTGGCCGTTTGGCCGGGCTGTAGCCGGATGACGGATTTTTGCCATCCGTCTGCTCTGTCGCTTCCGGTAACGGCATAGTCCGGTATCTGTTGTGCGAGGGGGCGGTCGTTGTTGCTGCGGCAGGTTATTTCAACCATATTGTCGCCATACTGTCGGCGGATGTCGTTCAGTTTGCCCGAAAGCACTACGCGCGATCGGTCGATGAGCGAAATCTCGTCGCACAGTTCTTCGACCGATGCCATGTTGTGGGTCGAAAAGATGATGGTGCTGCCGGCGGCTTTCAGCGTCAGGATTTCTTCCTTTAGCAGGTTGACGTTAATCGGGTCGAAGCCGCTGAAGGGTTCGTCGAAGATGAGCAGCGGCGGGCGGTGCAGGATGGTAACAATAAATTGTACTTTCTGCGCCATGCCTTTCGACAGTTCTTCGACTTTTTTGTTCCACCATGCTTCGATGCTAAATTTTATGAACCATCGTTTCAGTTCGGCGGTGGCGGCGTGGTGCGACATTCCTTTGAGTCGCGCGAGGTAAACGGCCTGTTCGCCGACTTTCATTTTCTTGTACAGGCCGCGTTCTTCGGGCAGGTATCCGATTTTATGGACGTCGTCGGCTGCGAGCGGATGTCCGTCGAAGGATACCGTGCCGCTGTCGGGCGCTGTAATTTGGTTGATGATGCGGATCAGCGTTGTTTTTCCCGCGCCGTTGGGCCCGAGCAATCCGAAGATATGCCCCTTCGGTACGGTAATACTGACTTTATCTAAGGCCAGATGGTGGGTGTATCGTTTCGTTACATTTTCTGTTACTAACATATTCATGATGCGATGGTTTTTTGCGAAGAGAGGTTATTGCGGTCAGTCGCCTGATTTGGCGTTCAGGAAATCGGCGCGGACAGGGCTGAAGCAGTCAATCAGTATGCCTGCTTCGAGGCACAGGCAGCTGTGCCGGATGTCGGGGGCAATGTAGTAGCCGTCGCCTTGGCGCAGGGTTTTTTTCTCCCCGTCGATGTTGAGTTCGAAGAGGCCGCAGGCTACGTAGGTCGATTGCGAATGGTAGTGGGTATGTTCCGTGCCGACGGCGCCTGTTGCGAAGGCTACTTTGACGAGCATCAGTTGCCCGTCGTATCCCATCACCTGACGGCGGATGCCTTCTCCGCCGGATTCCCATGGCAGTTCGTCGCCGATGAGGAAGCTGTTGCTTCGTGTTTGCTTGTTTTTATTCATTACTGATATTGTTAAAATGAATGCAAAAGTAAGTAAAAAATTATAAACCGGAGGGTGCAGGCAATTCCTGATTTGTAATTAAAAACGTACCTTTGCGGCCATGAGCGAAGAGAATAAAGCGTTGAAGAATATTGTCGAATCCGAGTATAAGCACGGGTTTACGACCGATCTGGAGCAGGAATTTATTCCCCGTGGGTTGAATGAGGAGATCGTCCGGTTGATTTCGTCGAAGAAGGGTGAACCGGCGTGGATGCTTGATTTCCGTCTGAATGCTTTCCGGCGGTGGCAAACGATGACGATGCCCGCGTGGGCGCACCTGCGCATTCCGCCGATCGACTATCAGGAGATTATCTATTATGCGGCGCCGAAGAAGCTGGCCGCAACGACCGTCGACCCCGAACTGCAGGCGACGTTCGACAGGCTGGGAATCCCGCTTGAGGAGCGGAATATGCTGTCGGGTGTGGCGGTCGATGCGGTGTTCGACAGTGTGTCGGTCAAGACGACATTCCGCGAAGCGTTGGCCGAGAAGGGCATTATCTTTTGTTCGTTTAGCGAGGCTGTGCGCGATTATCCCGATTTAATTAAAAAGTATTTGGCCTCGGTGGTGCCGGTGGGCGATAATTTCTTTGCGGCGTTGAACAGCGCGGTGTTTAGCGACGGCTCGTTTTGTTATATTCCGAGAAATACGCGCTGTCCGATGGAGTTGTCGAGCTATTTTCGCATCAACGCGCGCGGCACGGGGCAGTTTGAGCGTACGCTGATTGTGGCCGACGAGGGCAGTTATGTCAGCTATCTTGAGGGGTGTACCGCTCCGCAACGCGACGAGAATCAACTGCACGCGGCGGTGGTGGAAATCGTTGTGTTGAAAGACGCCGAGGTGAAGTATTCGACCGTCCAGAACTGGTATCCGGGCGACAGGCAGGGGCGCGGCGGGGTGTTTAATTTTGTGACCAAAAGGGGGATTTGCAAAGGCGAAAACAGCCGTCTGTCGTGGACGCAGGTCGAAACCGGCTCGGCTATTACGTGGAAGTATCCGAGTACGATTCTTAAGGGCGACCGGTCGAGTTCCGAGTTTTATTCGGTGGCCGTTACCAACCATCATCAGCAGGCCGACACGGGTACGAAGATGATTCATATCGGACGGGATACGCGCAGCCGGATTGTGAGCAAGGGTATTTCGGCCGGCTATAGCCAAAATGTATACCGCGGGCTGGTGAAGATGGTCGCCGCCGCCGACAATGCCCGTAATTATTCGCAATGCGACAGCCTGCTGTTGGGGCCTCTTTGCGGGGCGCATACGTTCCCTTGTATCGAAAGCGACAATGATACCGCCATTGTCGAACACGAGGCTACTACCTCGCGCATCGGCGAAGACCAGCTATTTTACTGCAACCAGCGCGGTATCTCGACCGAAGATGCCGTCGGTCTTATCGTCAACGGCTACGCCCGTGAGATACTGAATCAGCTGCCGATGGAGTTTGCCGTAGAAGCGCAGAAGCTGCTGCAGGTGTCGCTGGAAGGAAGCATCGGGTAGTTAATTGTTAATTGTTAATTGTTAATTGTTAGCCTAACGGCACGCTTCTCCATTCCGCCGGTTAAAACCGACTCATTTCGGGCTGCGCCCTCGCCACGACGCGCTGCCCGACAGGGGCATGATGTAGGTAGAAAGGTGAGCACAGCAGCCCTCCGCGTGCCGTTAGGCACGGTCTGTGGGTAGAAATGACCAGGTGACAAGTAGAATCCACCCCCGCCCTACGGGCACCCCCGCCAGCGGGGGAGAGCCGTGCGGCGGCACCCCTTGTGTATCGCAGCCTGCGTAGCTGTCCCCCGCTGGCGGGGGTGCCCGTAGGGCGGGGGTGGATTCTACCGACATATCGTGCCTAACGGCACGCGGCGGGGTGGCGCCGGTATCCGTTTTCTACCAACATACCGTGCCTAACGGCACGCGGCGGGGTGGCGCCGTTAGGCTAACAATTAACAATTAACAATTAACAATTAGTTCTGTCTCCCCATTCTCCATACCCTATTTCCTCGCCTGCGCAGCGGATGCGGGTGGCGATGCAGTCGTGGCAATGGTTGGGGGCGTCGTTCAGGCAGGGTTTATTATCGTAGAGGCGGTAGTTGTGGCGGTATTTCATGGGGGTCAGGTTAGGCATAAAGACATTGGCGCCGGCGCGGATGGCCTGTTCGCGTCCTGTCGGATGCAGGGTTTGCAGGGCGGTGGCGGCGGCGATGTTGATGTGGGGCATCAGCAGGCGCAGGGCGGCTACCATCTTTAAGGCCAGTTCCAGCCGTTGGGCGGGCGGCGGCAGGAGGGTGTGATAACGGTACAGCGGCGTATCGCGATGTGCGATGTAAGGCCCCATGCCTACCATGTCGATGTTCATCTGTTGGAAGAACAGCAGGTCGTTTGCCAGATCGTCGATGGTTTGGAATGGCAGTCCGATCATAACGCCTGTGCCGGTAAGGTAGCCGATTGTTTTGAGGTGATGGAGGGCGGCGAGGCGGGTGTTGAAATCGTGTGTCGGGTTACACGGGTGGATTTTGGCGTACAGGGCGGGCGAGGAGGTTTCGATGCGTAGCAGGTAGCGGTGCGCTCCCGCCTCGAACCATTGGCGGTAGACGTCGTACGACTGCTCGCCGCACGAGAGGGTGATGCCTATCTGGCCTTGCGTATGTCGTTTGATTTGTTGTAGCAGCCGCGTGATGCGCGCCGTAAAGTGCGCCGATTGCCGTTCGCCCGATTGCAGTACGATCGACCCGTAACGGTTACGCCATGCAAAGTCGACGGCCTGTAGCACTTCTTCGTCGGTCAGTTCGTAGCGTCCGATTGTGCGGTTGCCGTGGCGGATGCCGCAATAGTAGCAGTTTTTCCGGCAACGGTTGGAAAATTCAATCAGTCCGCGCAGGTATACCCGGTGGCCGACCGTGGCCGTTTTCACGGCATGCGCCCGTGCCATCAGCGTGGGGAGGGGGAGGTGGAGCGTCATTCATTTTTCAATTTTTCATTTTTAATTGTTTGGCCATGTTGGAGGCAAAGACAAAGTGGTTGAGTTCGGCGTTGTCGGTATGGAGGATTTCTTCCTTGGTGCCTTCCCAGTATTTGGCGCCCTGGTGGATGAATACGATTTTTTCGCCTATTTCCATCACGGAATTCATGTCATGGGTGTTGATGATGGTGATGATGCCAAATTCGTGTGTGATTTCGTAGATAAGGTTGTCGATGACGATCGAGGTGCGCGGGTCGAGGCCGGAGTTGGGCTCGTCGCAAAAGAGGTAGCGCGGGTTTAGTGCGATGGCGCGGGCGATGCCTACCCGTGTTTGCATCCCGCCGCTCAGCGCCGAGGGGTAGAGGTGGTTGACGTTTTCGAGTTTGACCCGTTGCAGGCAGAAGTTCACCCGTTCCTGTTTCTCTTCGAGCGTCCAGTCGGTAAACATATTCATCGGGAACATCACATTTTCTTCGACCGTGGCGAAGTCGAACAGCGCCCCGCCTTGGAAGAGCATGCCGATCTTCCGGCGCAGGTGTTTTTTCTGTTCAAACGACAGGTTGTTGTACAGCACCTCGTCGAAGCGGATTTCGCCGGCGTCGACCTCGTGGAGTCCGACAAGGCATTTCAGCAGCACTGTTTTTCCCGAACCGCTGGCGCCGATAATCAGGTTGGTCTTATTTTCGTCGAACGACACCGATACGTCGTGCAGCACCGGCGTGCCTTCAAACGATTTGTAGATATGGTGGGCAGTAATCATGGTCGTTTATAGCAGTACGTGGGTAAGGATGAGGTTGGAGATAAGTATGCACAAACTGCAACTGACAATGCCGTTGGTGGCCGCCCGCCCGACGTCGCGCGAGCCGCCCGTGGCGTAGTATCCGTAGAAGGCCGACACGGAGGTGATAATAAAGTTGAAGACCGCCATTTTCAGGAGCCCGTATACGATATAGAAGGGTTGGAAGTGCATCCGCAGCCCTTCGATATAGTGCGACGGGTTGACCACATCGGTCATCAGGGCTATCATCCAGCCGCCGAGCAGCCCGATCATAAAGCTCATCAGCATCAGCAGGGGGTTGAAAATCGTAGCTGCCGTAATTTTCGGAAGGATGAGGTAATTGGCCGAATTGACGCCCATGATTTCCAAGGCGTCTATTTGTTCGGTAATCCGCATCGTACCTATTTCCGACGCGATACTCGACCCGATTTTACCGGCCAGCACCAGCGCTATCATCGTCGAGCTGAACTCCAGCAGCATCGTCTCGCGCGTCATAAATCCGATGTACGATTTCGGGATCAGCGGGTTGTTGATATTATAGGACGTTTGGAGCGTAATGACCGCTCCGATGAATACCGATACGATGGCTACAATCGGCACGGACGACAGGCCTACCTTCTCCGTTTCCTGTACAAACTGTTTCCAGAATACCTCCGACTGTTCGGGCTTTCTGAATACTTGCTTCATCAGCAGAAAGTATTGCCCAATAAGTGTAAGAATTTTACGCATAGTGGTACAAAGATACAAAAAAGTTGAAAGTTGAGAGTTGAGAGTTGAGAACTAAGAACTAAGAACTAAGAGTTAAGAACTAAGAACAACTTTCAACTTTCACCCTTTCACCCTTTCACCTTTTCACCGCGCGTAGCGCATTTCACCTTTTCACCTTTCTACCCACATACCGTGCCTGACGGCACGGTGGGGTGGCGCCGGCAGGCTAACAATTAACAATTAACAAGCGCAGAGGATTAATAGCAATCAATGAAATCACAAAAATCACACAAATCAACGTTCAGACAATTGAGACGATCAATACTAGAATTTTTGGTCGGATCAAAACGAAGATTTTTGGTCAGACTAGAACGAAGATTTTCGGTCGGACTAGAACTAAGATTTCGGGTCAGACCCGAACTAAGGTTCGGGTCTGACCCGAACTAAGGTTCGGGTTAGACCCGAACTAAGGTTCGGGTTAGACCCGAAC
>JAIRKX010000172.1 GCA_031259805.1 Prevotellaceae bacterium
CATAGCAGTACACGTGAAACCACTCGCACGGTAAGAAAAACAGCCGGTAGCAGCGCTACCGGCCGCCGGCTGCAGCGCAATGAAGAAAAACCCATACGCAAGTCGCATGCCGGAAAAACCGATAATGAAAAACGGGCGCCCCGTACAAGCAAGCCAAGCGATGAAAAACGGGCGGTACGCTCATGGAATACCCGCGACAATAGTCGTTCGTCGCGCAGTGCAGTTCCCCAAAAGTCGACGGACACTCGTCGGCGACAGGAGGAGGAATTCCGCCCGAAAGCGCGTTCTGTAAGAGCCTACGACAGACCGTCCGATAAAAAAACGGACGGCCCCGTCAGTCTGACCAAAGAGGCGGCACGGCTCAAAAAAGCGGCGCTCTCCAGCAGTTCCGACAAAACACGCCTAAACAAGTACATTGCCAATTCCGGCATCTGCTCGCGGCGCGAGGCTGATAAGTATATTACAGCCGGCGTAGTGTCGGTCAATGGGGAAGTAGTAACGGAAATGGGATTTCAGGTAAAGCCCGGCGACGATGTGCGTTTCAATGGCGAACGGCTTAAGGGAGAAACCAAAGTATACATTGTAATGAACAAGCCGAAAGACTGTGTAACCACCACCAGCGACCCTCATGCCGACAAAACCGTTATAGATTTTATTGGCGACAGGTGCTCGCAACGGGTGTTCCCGGTCGGTCGGCTGGATAAGAATACTACCGGTGTGCTGCTGCTCACCAACGATGGCGAACTGACCGAACGGTTGACCCACCCGTCGTATAATAAAAAGAAAATCTACGATGTATTCCTGAACCGTAAGGTACGGTTGACCGACCTGCGAAAATTACTGGATGGCGTCGAATTGGAAGACGGTATAGCAAAAGCAGACCATGTCGAATATGTCGGCGACGACAAAACGGAGATCGGTCTCGAAATTCATTCGGGACGCAACCGTGTTGTACGGCGCATGTTCGAAGCGTTAGGATATCACGTACAGAACTTAGACCGTGTGTATTTCGCCGGTCTCACCAAAAAAAAACTTCGCCGCGGCCAATGGCGCTTTCTTTCCGAAAGCGAAATCAGCGCCCTGAAAATGGGAGCCTACGAATAAATTAGGAATTTACCTTTTACCCCACACCTCGCACCTAATGTAAAAAATGTTTTCCGGCTTTGTCAATATCATTGGTAATCCGAATGTGGGGAAATCGACGCTGATGAATGCGCTGGTGGGCGAAAAACTGTCTATCATCACCGCTAAAGCACAGACGACGCGGCATCGCATTATAGGAATTGTGAATGGCGATAATTTCCAGATTGTGTTCTCCGATACGCCGGGCATCCTGCAGCCGCACTACAAGTTGCATGAAAACATGATGTCCTCTGTCCGCGCCGCTATCGGCGATGCCGACATTATCCTCTATGTAACAGATGTCGTGGAGAAAATCGATAAAAACAGGGAATATATCGAGCGCCTGCAAACGCTGCAAACACCCATTATTCTCGTCATTAACAAAGTTGATTTAACGACGCAGGACGAATTGGAAATGCTGGTTGCCCGTTGGAAAGAACTGTTGCCGGCAGCGTATATTTTTCCAGCGGCGGCGGCCGGTCGGTTTAATACGAATAACATCCTGAAGCAAGTAGTAGCACTGCTTCCCGAAGGCCCTGCCTACTACGACAAGGAGGTATTAACGGACAAGAACCTGCGCTTTTTTGCATCGGAAATCATCCGGGAAAAAATCCTGCTCCGCTACTATAAGGAGATCCCATACAGCGCCGAAGTAACGGTAGAACAATTCCATGAAGCAGACGATTGTTACCACATCGAAGCGACCATTCACGTTGTCCGCGCCTCGCAGAAGGGTATTATTATTGGCCGGCAGGGGGCCTCGCTGAAGCAGGTCGGTATTCAAGCACGGAAAGAGATGGAAACTTTTTTCGAGAAAAAAGTACACCTTAAATTATTGGTCAAAGTAACGCCCAATTGGCGTGAAAACCCACAGCAATTGAAGCGATTTGGATATACTGTGAGTGATGTATGATGTCATGTCCCGATCTTTCTCGACCTACTATCTGAGTTGGTATTGTTAAAGACTGACGTAACTAAAAAAAGCGGCCACAGGCCGCTTTTTTTAGTTACGTTGTGTTACCGATTACTTGCTTTCGGGCGCTACCGGCGTGGCTACTTTCCCGCGGATGCGCAACACAATGGTGGCGGGGTTAGAGTCCGTTTTGACGGTTAGCGATTTGTCGAAATTCCCCTGCGCGGCGGCGTTGTAGGTGGCTTTTACAAACCCCCTTTCGCCCGGCGCAACCGCTTCTTTCGTCCAGCCCGGCGTGGTGCAGCCACACGAGGCCTGTACGCTCACGATGGTAACAGGCGTGTCGCCGTTATTCGTAAATTCAAACGAATACGTGGCCGGTACACCTTGTGGAATTTCCCCAAAATTGTGAATCAGTTCGTCGAACTTCACAATCGTGTCAGTTGTTTGTGCCTGTACGAACGTAAACGTGGCGCAGGCAATTGTCAAGAGAATGATGATTTTTTTCATACTGTACATTTTTAAAATAAATAAAATTGGTTAATCGGCGGCAAAGGTCGCACATTCTTTCTTACCGTGCAAGGATTCTACTACAAATAATTGTCGCGTCAATTACAAAACGATGTCAAAAGAACATCAAATAAATGTCAATCGGCGCTAAATCACGCGAAGTAACCCTCTGCAGGCATGCTTTCGTCCTACACCCATTTCACCAGCGGGAAGTCCTGCCGGTGGGGTAAGAGCGGGTTTTTGGCAAAGAGGCGGCGCGCCATGAAATACGTACCCGGTACATCGGGGACAAAGTCCAGGTGATAGGTCGCTATGCGGTCTTTGCAGGAGACAAAGGTCAGCTCGACGGTAGAGACCACCTGATACCGGCCGTTCTTGTCCTGCTTTGCGATGACCATCTCTACGCCGACGTCTTCCGGTTTCAGTTCACCGATGTAGAGCGACAGGTTCAACGATGTGTTACATCCCAACTCGGAGGCAGAGAGCCTGCTGCCGGGGTCTTCACCGATCAGTTCGATGGGGTCCCACTCACGCTTTACTTTCTTTTTCCATTCGGCCAGTTCGGTGGCCAGTGCATAGTCGGCTTCGACGAGAGAGCGGTGGCGGTGGTGGAGTTTGAGGTAGAATTGCGAGAGATAATCTTCCAGCATCCGGTTGGTCGTGAAGTTGGAGGCGACGTTGGCTACGGTATTTTTGATGTGGGTAATCCATGCCTGCGGGAGGCCATTTGCGTCGCGGTGATAGTAGGCGGGGACGATTTCGTCTTCAATAATATTATAGATGCTGGCCGCGTCTAATTCATCCTGGTATGTCTGGTTTTCGTAGGCGCGTTCCATCGGGAGCGCCCATCCGGCATTTTCCTTAAATCCTTCGACCCACCATCCGTCGAGCACGCTAAAGTGCATGACGCCGTTCATTACCGCCTTTTCACCGCTTGTGCCCGATGCTTCGAGCGGGCGCGTCGGTGTATTCATCCATACATCGACGCCCTGCACAAGCAGTTTGGCTATTTCGATATCGTAGTTCGGCACAAAGATGATTTTGCCGATAAACTGTGGCATTTTCGATACCTCGACAATCCGTTTGATTAAATCTTGTCCGGCTTTGTCGGCGGGATGCGCCTTGCCGGCATAGATAAACTGAACGGGGTATTCGGGGTGATTAACAATGGCGCTCAGTTGCTCGATGTCGCTAAACAGGAGGCAGGCGCGCTTGTAGGTGGCAAAGCGGCGGGCGAAGCCAATCGTCAGCACGTCGTCGCGCAGGGTTTCCTTCACTTCGATGAGTTGCTTCGGCGAGAGGTAGGATTGCGAAGAGTTAAGCGCTTCCTTGATGTGGGCTATCAGTTTTTTGCGCAGTTTGTTGCGGGTCGCCAGAATGCGTGCGCCGTCGACGTTGTAGATGCCCTGAAAACACCGTTTGTCGTAGTGGTGGGTTTGGAAATCCTTACCAAACACTTCGGCATGGATTTCTTTCCATTCGGGCGCTGTCCACGTAGGATAATGGACGCCGTTGGTTACGTAGCCTACTTCCAGTTCGTCGGACAGGTATCCCGGCCACAGATCCTTCAGTATTTCGCGACTCACTTTCCCGTGTAGCCAGCTGACGCCGTTGATTTCCTGCGACAGGTTGGCCGCCAAGTAGCTCATCGAAAACTTTTCGTTGGGGTCGCCGGGGTGGATTTTCCCTAAAGACATCATCTGTTCCCATGAAATTTTAAGGCGGTCGGGGTAGTGCGACATGTAGGTACGCAGCAAGTTTTCCGAGAACGCATCGTGGCCTGCCGGCACGGGCGTGTGGGTGGTAAACAGCGACGAGCCGCGCACGACTTCCAGCGCTTCGGTGAACATCAGATTTTCGTCCATCACATATTCGCGCAGGCGTTCGAGGCCGATGAATGCCGCATGACCTTCGTTGCAGTGGTACACATCGTCGTCGACATTCAGCGTACGCAGCACGCGAATGCCGCCGATGCCCAGAATCATTTCCTGCTTCAGGCGGTTTTCGAGGTTACCGCCGTAGAGATGATGCGTAATGCTACGGTCTTCGGGCAGGTTGTCTTCAAAATCGGTATCGAGCAGGTATAGCGCCACGCGCCCCACGTCGACGCGCCATACGCGGATGTGCACCGTGCGTCCGGGAAAAGATACCGCCGCCGTCAGCCATTTATCGTGCCGGTCGCGTACGGGTACGGCCGGAATTTTCATATAATCCTGCGGGTCGTACTCGTGTTCCTGATCGCCGGCGGCCGACAGTTTTTGCGTGAAATAGCCGTAGCGGTACAGCAAGCCGATGCCGGTCATGCGGACATTGCTGTCGCTGGCCTCCTTCAGGTAGTCGCCGGCAAGGATGCCCAGCCCGCCCGAATAGATTTTCAGCGACGTGTGCAGGCCGTATTCCATGCTGAAATAGGAAATATGCGGGCCGGAGGTTGTATTTTTTGCCGCCATGTAGTCGGTAAACTGTGCGTAGACGGTTTTCAGTTTCTGTACGAATGTGGTCTCTTTTTCCAGTTCCCGGTAACGGGAAAGCGAAATCATGTCGAACAATGCCACCGGATTATAGCCGGACGCCTTCCACTGTACGGGATCGATGCTGGCAAAAAGTTCGACAGCGTCCTGATTCCAGCACCACCACAGATTTTTCGACAGTTCTTCGAGCGCTGACAGGCTTTCGGGGATATGCTTATGCACCATTACCTGCACCCAGTGCGGCTGGTTCACGGCCACGGGCATATCGACCGTCGTGTCGGTGGCGTCCTTCGGCGTGGCGATTTCGGGCGCGTGCTCCGTTACCTTTTGCAGGGCGATGGCAGCGGCTTTCTTGTAATATTTAATATGATTATCCCACAGGGCAATGGTCGAGACGTCTTTGGCATTTTCTTTCACCGTCCGCATCTCATCCGGCGTAAGCGCAATAAATTCTTTCAACTTCTTGGCGATGCAGGCAACTACATAGTCGTTGTTCACATCGTTGCGGCGGATAATTTCGATGGACGGATGCGCCCCCCGATACTTTTCTTCGACCCACAGGCCGAATCCCGCCAGCGACGTGGTGATGGTCGGCACTTTGAACGCGAGGCTTTCCAGCGGCGTATAGCCCCACGGCTCATAGTAGGAGGGGAACACTGTAGCGTCGAGGCCGACAAGCAGGTCGTAGTAGGGACGATTGAACACGCCGTCGTAGCCGTTGAGGTACGACGGTACGAAGACGATACTCACCCTATCCGTCCGGCTATTGCGCAGTAACAGTTCCGCGAAACGCCGTAGCGACGGGTCATATTCGGGGTCGGAAAGATAATGGGTTACATAGCGGTTGAAGACATCCTGCCGTTGCGCGGGATTTTGCAGATTGTAGAGCAACTCCTTGTTTGGCCCGTGATGGCCGGCGGGTACCATAATAAATGCAACGGTTTCACGGGTAAGCGACGCATCACGGTTCAGTTCGGCCAGTGCATCAATAAATACATCGATGCCTTTATTGCAATATTCATAGCGCCCACTGATGCCGACAAAGAACGCATCGTCGGCCACCGGACGGTTGAGCAGCGCGGCGGCCACCTCGCGTAATTTCGCGCGACCGGCAGCCTGACGGGCGGGAAATTCCTCTTCGGTCGGCGTGAAACTGTTTTCAAAGCCATTGGGCGTTACAATATCTACCGCTTTGCCTAAAAAGTGAATGCACTCGCGGGCGGTAATGCCGCTGACGGTCGTAAAACAATCGGCCGCCTGCGCCGCGGTGCGCTCGAGCGATTGTTTGGATACAATATTGAATTGCCGCGCTTTTTCATCGGGGTTATAGCTTTCCATTTGGTCGTATAGCGGCAGGTTATTGCCGGCGATGCAACGCCCCATTACCGTCGCGTGCGTCGTAAAGATGCAGCCGATTTGCGGCATGGCCGAATGCAAGTATAGCAGCCCCGTCCCTGTCATCCATTCATGGAACTGCGCCACCACTCGATGACGCGGAGAGAGGTTGAAGTTCGTATAACTCTCGATCACCTTACCCGCCGCATAGCCGAACAGCGCCGGCTCGATATAGTCCCACTGCCCGCTGATGGAGTCTAATTTATAGGTTTCCCAAAACTGTCCGAAGATAGCATCTTTGTTTACGATGAACGACGAAAAATCGACCAGCACGGCTACCGGATTCCCGGCGACATTCCACCGACCGATGCGGATACGCAACCCCTCCTGTATCGCCTTCGCGTGCCACGCCTTCAGCAGACGCGGATCTTCTATAAAATCGGGATTGGTTTCGGTATCGCGCCACACGTCGGGGCCGATTAAAATATGCTTATCCCCCAACTCCTTTCCCATATTCAGGGCTTTGGTCGACACCACCGTGTAGATGCCCCCCACCTTGTTACACACCTCCCAGCTGACTTCAAACAAATAGTCCGGATCTAATTTTTCTTTCATATATATGATATTGTAAGTATGATTTTAAAATAAGGGTGCAAAGGTAATTATTTTTAATGAAAAAATCTATGTTATCACTCACTTTGCTGTTTCCGGCTTGGGGGCAATGGTGTTGGAAAGCTACATCGACCCCCCCGGACAGACTTTCCAATGGTATTGGAAAGTCTGTCCGGGGGGGTCGATGT
>JAIRKX010000204.1 GCA_031259805.1 Prevotellaceae bacterium
ACATCGAAGCGAGTGATAACAAAGATAGTAGTAGTGTTTTTCTCATTTTCATGTACGGTTGTTTTATGTAAGTCTAATAGTATGCTTGTTTACAAAATAAAAAAGGGATGTTTACTTCCTATAAGTAACATTATCAGAAGTGGTCTTAAAATATAAACAAACAGAAATGCTTACAAAGACAATGATAGCAAAAGGCGAAAATGGGCGATTACAGGGGGTACAAAGCGGCAATCCTCAACAAAATGAGGACAATGTCGCTTGCCAAGATTACTTTAAACGGGATTTTGGGGGTACTTATGAGATGCTCTTAGAGGACTTTAAGTTTACTTCTGATAATGTTACTTACCAGAAGTAAAATGCAAAGGTAAATAATTAAATTCAAGTATCAAAACAGAAAAAGGCAAAAATTATATATTTTGACCTGTATTTTTTTTGGATTCGTTGATTGGTAAGGGGAGGAGGGAACTATGAAGGATGAGGGCGGGTGGTGGGGTTGCACAGCGGGGCGCAACGGTATAGCATCCCCCGGTGAGGAATGTATAATACGTAACACCTGTATATAATTAATGTAACGCCTTCGGTGTTTCGTAAGAGACGATGTTTGCCGCTTTGCTATAATAGTCTCATCCTTTCGGGATTTTAGAAACCCAAAGGGCAATCACATCAATCACAAAAATCAAAACAGGCGCCCCGCACTATTCATCATTTTTTTCTTACCTTTGTTCCCGAATCAGTATAACCTTTACCCTTATATGCTACAAAATCTTACCCCTTATATGCTACGGAATGCAAAATTTGCTTCTGTAACTTGTTTGCTTCTTTGTTTTTGTTGTCTTTGGTCAACCCTGCAAGGGCAAACCGTTACCGCTACTATTACGGTTCCTGACGGTACCGCCTGTCAAAACGCGTCGTCGCCGTTTGTCATACTGACCGGATTAGGAGGAACGGCGCCCTATACGTTTACGTATACTATCGATGGGGCGCCGCATACCATCTCCACAACGGGCGCCGACAGTTCTGTCGTCATCCTTGCGCCTACCTCCACGCCGGGCGTTTATGTATATACCGTAACGTCCGTGTCGGACGGGGTATATGCAACCTTTGCATTGACCGAATCGGCTACGATTACCATACTCCCCCTGCCTGCGCCCGATTTCACGGTATCGTCCAGCCAGTGCGCCTCCACGTCGTTTACCTATACCGGTACGCCTAATATCTATGATTATTTTTGGTCGTTCGGCGATGGGAGTACGTCGACGGCTCAAAATCCTGCATACGGCTACCCCGGCACATTGACCGGCATTACGTCGAACTATACCGTCAACCTGACGGTGCGCGACGACACGCCATACCACTGTACAAATAGCGTTACCAAGCAGGTTACCGCCTATCAGGTGCCGGATCCCCGTTTAGGGCCAACCGATATACCTAATGTTTTCAGGAAATGTACGGACGATACCAATCCGCAGGAGTTTACTTTTCTTAACCTGTCGACCACGCGGGCGATCAATACCCAGTATTCCATCAATTGGGGCGACGGCAGTCCGGCATTCAGTGCATCCTCGTTTGATGTCGTAAATCATACCTATCCTTTCGGGGTGTGGACGCTAACGTTTACCGTGAGTTCGGGGTCATGCACCCGGACGGCGGCCTATACGGTCTTTATCGGGAATGTGCCCGGTGTGACGGTGACCAAACCGGCGAATACGCAGATCTGCGCCGGCAGCACGATTATATTCCCGCTGTCGGCATCGGTCGATAATCCTGTAGGTTCGACCTCCTATACGATTAATTTCGGCGACGGGACCGACCCGATTCCTATGCTTGACCCGCTGCCGGCCAGCATTTCGCACCGATACGATTCTATCTCCTGCCTCAGTGAAATTCTGGGCGCCGGCGGTATGATATACACGTGTGCCTTCCGGTTTTCTATTCTGGCCGAGAACTACTGCGGCGTCGCCTCGGGCGATGTGTATCCGATTTATGTCTCGGCGCCGCCGGTAGCCCGTATCAAAATCACCTCCGACAGTATTTGCGCTGGCTCGCCGGTGTGTATGATAAACGATTCGGATGGAAATACCGAAGTGGTTACTACGACGGGAACATACGCCTACTGTCGACCGGCTAATATCGTCTGGGAAATTACGCCGTCGACCGGATATACCGTCGATGGAAATATGGGAACGGCCGTCGTTCCTGCCGACCCGAACTACTGGATTCCCGGAGACGACCGAATATGCCCGACATTTACCGACCCCGGTACGTATACGGTAACCCTCCGAATCGGGAATAAGTGCGGTATCGACATCAGAGATACCGTCATTTGCGTAGGCGAAGCCTTAACGTCCCAATTCATGCTGGATGCAACCGAAGGCTGCGCTCCGCTGACCATCCGCCCCGTCAGTATGACCGACACATTCAACTCTTGCCATCCGCCGCGCTATATATGGACAAGTACATACGCCGCGGGCAATTGCGGCACAAGTACGTCGTATACGTTCGTGAACGGCCAGTCGTCGGCATCGCCCACGATTCAACTGCACAACCCCGGCACGTATTCCCTCCGGCTGACGGTAGCGAATGCCTGCGGGACACATACCTCCGACCCGCAGGATATTACGGTGAAAGATAAACCGCAGCTTTCGGCCATTTCGCCGGAAACGACCTGCGAAACGCCGTCGGGCACTACCGTTACGCCATCCGTCTCGGTCGATAGCTGTCACGGCGGTACGGTAAGCTACACATGGTCGTTCCCGGACGGTGTGCCCGTGACGGATAACGGTGTGGCTACGTCCGGCCATGTTTCGTCATCGGTCGTCTATGCTACGCCCGGCGTCAAAACGATCCACCTGCAAGCCGTCAATGCCTGCGGTATCTCTACCGCATCAGGGGAGCTTACGATCTATACGGCGCCGGTGATGACGCCTGTCGGGAATAAGCAATATTGCCACGGCGCCGCGGTTCCCGCCATTTCGTTCAGCGCTACGCCGGAGGCTATCTATAGCTGGACAAACTCCAATCCGTCTATCGGACTGGCGGCCGCCGGCAACGGCTCCATACCACCGTTTACCGCCGTCAACAACGGTATGGCGCCCGATACGGCCACCATTATTGTGTCGCCGTCCACGGGCGGCTGTCCGGGCACGTCGGAGACTTTTACTATCACGATCTATCCGTCGCCCGGCGTACTGTTTTCGCTCTCCAACCAAACCATTTGTTCCGGCGACACGATATTGCCTGTAGCGTTGCGCAGCGCGGCAGACAGCGTGCTGTTCCACTGGTCGGCTGTGCCCGCAGGCGGCATTACCGGCCAGTTAGTGTCCGGCACGGATACCATTCCCGCACATCCGTTAACGAATACGACCAATGCCCCGATAACCGTCCGCTATCGCGCTTACGCAGAACTGGCTTACGCGCCTTTTTGCACCGGCGCGTTGACGGATTATATCATTACGGTGAATCCCTGTCCGGCCATAGATACGCAAAGGCTGGTGGTGTGCAGCGGCGAGGCGTTTTCTTACGTCCCGTCCGGCAGCGGCGCCATCATTCCCGACGGCACGGTATACAGTTGGACAGCGCCTGCGACGGACGCCGGTATTTCCGGCGGCGCTGCCGGAACGGATGTCCCGACGATTTCCGGCACGCTCGTCAATGCGTCCGATACCATCCGCTCGGCCACCTATACCGTTACGCCCAAAGCCGGCGTCTGTACCGGCGAACCGTTTATCCTGATCGTAACCGTGTACTTAAAACCAGTCATCGACAACCGGACGGACACCATTTGCAGCGGCGCTGCGTTTTCGATTGTGCCCGTTCACAGTGGCGCTACGATTGTGCCCGACGGCACGACCTACCGCTGGCCGACGCCTGTCTGCAACCCGCCCGGCGCGGTTACAGGCTTCAGCGGGGCAACCGGTCAGGCATCTATTGGACAGACGCTGACCAACGGAATGACCGGTGCGGCTACGGTTACTTATACGGTAACGCCCGTGTCCGGCACATCACCTGCCTGCGAAGGGCTGCCGTTTACCGTTACGATAGTGGTGAAGCCCTCGCCGTCCGGCCAGATTACCGGCAGTACGGAGGTGTGCATCCTGTCGCCCGAACCCGCCCTGACTTTCACCGGATCGAATGGTGTGGCGCCCTATATTTTTTTTTATACGGTGGACGGCGGCAGTGAACAGTCGATAGTCTCTTCCGGCGCTACGGCCACCGTGCTGGCGCCGACAACCGCTACCGGCAGTTACGTGTATTCGCTGACGCGGATAACGGACGCCAGCGTGAATACCTGCAGCGGTGGATTGTTGTCGGAGGCGACCGTTACGGTTACCCTGCCGCCGGTCATCACGCAGCCGGTCGATACGCAAATTATCTGTGTCGGCGGCTCTCCGACGCCCTTGAGCGTGGCCTATAGCTATGGCGCAGGTACGCCCGTTTACCAATGGTATCGGAATACGACGCCCACGACCGTCGGCGGTACGCCGATTGCCGGCGCTACAACCGATACCTATACGCCGCCGCCGTCGGATTTCAGCGCGGCGGGTACGTATTACTATTACGTAACGATTGAGTTCCTCTATAGCGGCTGTGCCTCGCAGGACGCCGTCATTGCCGCCATACATGTCTACGACCCGCCGGTGATTGTAGCGCAGCCGCCCGACAGCCTGACGATTTGCCTCAATACCCCCGTAACGCTGGAGGTAACGGTGTCGGGGGGTGTCGGCGATTACCAGTATACGTGGTTTCAAAACTACATTTATATTTCCGATAGCAGTACCTGCCGGCTAACAGGCGACGAGAACGAGGCAGGAACTTATACCTGCATCATTACACAACTTTATAGCGGATGTACCGTAACGACGACCGCGACGGTAGTAGACATCATACCGGGTCCGTCTATTGCCGTGCAGCCGCAGCCGTTCGACGTATGTCGCCGGTCGGATGCGCCGACGCTGACGGTCGAAAGTCAAAATGGGACAGGCGCGCCGGTTTATCAATGGTACCAAAGCGCCACCGACCAGTATGGCGACGGGGAAGCCATCGCCGGAGCTATCGCCGCAAGCTACATCCCCCCGACCGGTATGATCGACACTGTGTGGTATTATTGTATCATCTCATTTGCCGGAGGCTTGTGTACAAATCTGACCTCCGACATTGTGCCGATAAGGGTGAGGCCGGTTCCGATTATCGCCGACAAAACCGATTCGATCAATACCGGTACGATGTTTTTCATTCTGCCGGTTACCGATGCTACGGATACTGTACCGTCCGGCACAACCTATACGTGGGAAGTGCTGTCCGTCGTGCCGCCGGGAGGCGTTACCGGCGCGACGGACGAGCAGTTGCCGCAAACCGCCATCAGCCAGTATTTGGCCGGCGCGGTGGAGACAGTCGTCGTTACTTACCGGGTAACGCCTGTAACCGCCGGCTGCGTGGGGCAACCGTTTACGGTAGAGATAACCGTATTCCCGCCATTCAACCCTGAGGTTACGATAACAAACATCCCCTGCCATTATTCGACCGGCGGCGGACGTATTGAAATGAGCATCACCGGCGGCGTCCCGCCCTACACGGTAGCATGGACTGGCCCCAACGGATTTGTTTCCGACACTACGGCGCTGGATAATTTGGAGGCCGGCGTCTATTATTTGCTGCTTACCGACGACAGGGGCGGCACATACAGCGGCTCGTACACTATCGCCCGACCCGAGGCGCTCGCGCTGACAACCGTCGACGTGCAGCATGTAACCTGCTTCGGGGCAATGAACGGCGCTATCACTATGAATATGTCGGGCGGGATTACCCCCTATGCCTATACGTGGACACGGAACGGCGCTCTGTTTGCCGACTCGCTCAACCTGTCGGGCTTAGGGCCGGGGAGCTATGCCCTGAGCGTAACCGACTACAACGCCTGCACGCCGGTTACCGCGTCGGTAGTGATTACCGAACCCGAACTGCTGACCGTTTCGCTGATTACTCAAACCGACCTGAGCTGTTTTGAATCCGGCGACGGCAGCATCGAAATCAGGGTCGACGGCGGCATTCAAATCCCCCTGCCTTCCGGCGATTCGGGCTACCGCTATACATGGACAGGCCCTGATGGATTTACCGGCAGCGAGCAAAACGGCTACAATCTGCCTGCCGGTGAATATACGGTTACGGTCGAAGACGCCTTTTGCGCCGCCACAGCGACCGCTACACTGACGCAACCCGTCGAGATTGTCCTCGATGCGGTCGCGACGCCCATCAGCTGCTACGGCGCCGACGATGCAACGATAACGGTAAGCGTAGTATCGGGCGGCGTCGCCCCGTTTCAGGCAACATGGAATACATACCTTACCGGTTTTTACAAGGATAACATGCCGCCGGGCGACTATGTCATTACTGTAACCGACGCCACCGGCTGCGCTTCCTCCATCGGCGTACATATTGAACAACCGCCGCTGTTTGTCATCAACCCGACCGTCCGGCACGTGTCCTGCTACGGAGAGGGCGACGGTAGCATTCGCCTGTACTTCGAGGGCGGCGTCGCGCCGGTGAGTTTCGCATGGGAAGACGACCCCGCCGCCGGCTCCGACCGCACGCATCTTTCCGCCGGCACGTATACCGTACACATCAGCGATGCGCAACCTTGCCGCTTCGACCGGACGTTTATCGTCATCGAACCGTCGACGCTAACTGTCGCCGCCGCCATTACCCATGTAATGGACTGCTACGACATCAACGGCGGCGCTATCCAACTGAACGTATCGGGCGGAACGCCGCCCTACCGTTACCTGTGGTCGACCGGCGACACCACCGGCCACCTGACAGCCATCCCCGCCAACGATTACCTGATTGACATCACCGACCACAACGGATGCACCGCCACCCAGATCTATACCGTACAACGGCCACTGCCGGTCGACGTACAGGTAGAAAGCGCCCCGTCGTTCGACTGCACCACCAACCGCAACATCCGGGTTACAACGGCCATTGTAACAGGCGGCGTCCCACCCTATACCTACCAGTGGTCGCGGGGAACGCCGGTCGGAGCCAACGGCGAAAGCATGGCGACCGACGAGGAAGGAATGGCTTTTGTAACCGTCATCGACCAGCGCGGCTGCCGCGCTGAAACCTCTTTTGACGTCTCCGTTACTCAGGGGGTATTCGGCATTGAGCCGGAAATGAAAGATTGTACCCAACACGTCTATACTTTTGATGCCAGCGTATACGACGCACAGCCCGGCGATACCTACCTGTGGGATTTCGGCGACGGCTCGACCGCTACCGGTCGCCTGCAAACGCACCGCTTTGAACAGCCCGGCATTTATACGGTCAGCCTAACCGTAACCAACCGGATTTGTACATACGTACTCGCGCAGCAACTCGGCGTAGAAGGCCCGCCCGATTTACTCATCTACCCCGTCGACCCTAAATTCTGTCCGGGCGACTCAATCGTCCTCACGGTTACAGGCGCTGAAACCTACCTCTGGAGCGATGGCTCAGAAGGCAATACTCTTGCCGTATACGAAGAAGGAACCTATATCGTGCAAGGCGTATCGCCAGCCGGTTGCCGCAACGAACGATCGGTATCCGTAGCCTTATATCCGTTTGAAAACTACACCATCACGACGGATAAGCAGGCCGTAACCAACGCCGAACCCACTGTGTTAGTATGGACGCAGGAAACGCCTGCGACCCTTTACTCATGGGATTTCGGCGACGGCGAAGAAGGACGCGGCAACCCCGCACAGCACACCTATGCCGTAACAGGCGACGGATATTTCATTATCAAATTATCGGCCATCAATCCTTACGGCTGCCTCGAAACCGACGAAGTCCTGATACATGCCGATAATGCCTTACATCCGAATACATTTTCGCCTAACGGCGACGGCATCAACGATCTCTTTATGCAAGGATGGCAGTTGGAAATCTATAACCGAAACGGCGTCCTCTTCTACCGCGGCAGCGAAGGATGGGACGGCACGTACCGTAATACACCGGTAAGTAACGACACCTACTTCTACTGCATCTTCGATAAAGGAGCTACAGGAGCTATTAAAAATTGCGGCTATGTTACAGTTATACGATAGATGAAAAAAATCGCACTTATATTGATCGGATTATGGATTCCCGAATGCTTGGCGGCACAGTCGAACATCCGCCTGAGTAACTACTGGATGGATACTTATTTTATCAACCCGGCGGCGCTTGATAATACCCTGTCGCCGCTAAGGATTGGCGTCGGCCATCGCAGCCAGTGGGTTCAATTCGAGGGAGCGCCCCGCACCTACATGCTCATCGGCGCATATTACAGCGACCTCATGCGCTCTCAATTCGGCCTGCGCGCCGTATTCGATAACATCGGCTACACCACCACCACCGACGTCGCCCTCACCTATGCCTACTCGACGCGCCTCGACAACGTCGAACTGAATTTGGGATTAGGCCTCCGATACCAGCGCCTGTCCTACGACCGGTCGCAGGCGCGAATGGAATCGACGATGATCGACCCGGCCCTGTATGCCCTGCAACCGCAGTCGCACTACAACGCCGACTTCGGCATGGAACTCGTCTGGCCGCAACGTGGCTATTGGGTCGTAGGAATGTCGTCGCAAAACCTGCTCTCGCTTTTTCAAATAGGACAAGCGCCCTTCGCAAATACTAACTTCCTCTACGGGCGCTACCGATCCAACCATAGCCTCCATGCCTTCGACAGGCAACACAGCTGGTGGGATTTTTCGACAGCCCTCACGCTGATTCACACCAAAGCCTACGATTCGCCCCATGTATTTCAGGGTGAATTGAACGGGAACATACATATTAACTTCGCATCGAGCATCCTTACCGCCGGCGTCCTCTACCGCACCCTGTCGGAAGCAGGACTCATCATGGGATTAGAATGGGGTGGCTTCAATCTCTCGTGCGTCTACGAATATCCCTTAGAGTACGCCCGTGAAGGCACGGTACATCCCATCGGCACGATGGAAATCATCCTCATTTACAAGATCAACAGCCACCTCAAACGCTCCCCCTGCGGTCGTCGCGACGGCCGCCCCTGCACAGGAACACTTTGAAACAGACTGTCGACGACTGAATATATAGACTTGAAAGAACATGGACTGTTGTAGTACGTGGGGAAAACACCCGCTCTTACGAAATGCCGAAGGTGTGACACTATATATAATAGGTGTCACACATTGTGCTCAGCACCCCGTCAGGGCATACATAATTCAATAGTACAATGTCGCTTTCCCCGACTTTTCCCCATCAGGGAATACGCCGCCCGGCTTTCCAACCATGCAGGAAATCCAATAGGGTGTATTTCCGGATTGCTTCACCCTTTCTATGCGTTATGAGGTCCCCTGCGGGGCACAATATCAATAGAAAAAGAATGGCGTACGCGACACGCCGACAGGCGTTTGCCCGGACACCGATGGCTGATCACATCAGAACCGGATTTCGTGTCCAACCCGAACCTTAGTTCGTGTCCGACCCGAACCTTAGTTCGTGTCCGACCCGAACCTTAGTTCGTGTCCGACCCGAACCTTCTATCGGGTCTGACCCGAACCTTCTATCGGATCCGATCCGAT
>JAIRKX010000183.1 GCA_031259805.1 Prevotellaceae bacterium
TTTCCGTGCTTGCGGAAACTATCTCCCAATTTGGGGCGCATTTTCCGTGCGTGCGGAAAGTGTCTCCCACTTTGGGGCGCGTTTTCCGTGCGTGCGGAAATTGTCTCCCAATTTGGGGCGCATTTTCCGTGCGTGCGGAAAATTTCTCCCAATTTGGGGCGCGTTTTCCGTGCGTGCGGAAAGTGTCTCCCAATTTGGGGGTCATTTTCCGTGCATGCGGAAAGTGTCTCCCAATTTGGGGCGTGTTTTCCGTGCGTGCGGAAAGTGTCTCCCAATTTGGGGCGCGTTTTCCGTGCGTGCGGAAAGTGTCTCCCAATTTGGGGCGCGTTTTCCGCGCATGCGGAAAGTGTCTCCCAATTTGGGAGGCACATTTCGCTGTCCGGCGAAAGGAGGATTTCCAAAGTGTGGAAGGAGGGAGTGTCGACGTCGCACTACGGAGCGGCAAGCGTTGCCCCCGCCGCAGGCATTAGAATCGTAAAGGCGCTGCCGGCGGTTTCTTTGCTTTGTACGTAGAGTTTGCCGTTATGGAGTTTGACAATCTCGCGGGACAGGCTCAGGCCGATGCCTGTGCCGTTTTTCTTGGTGCTGAAGAAGGGGATAAACATTTTGTCGCGCACGTCGGGCGAGATGCCGCAGCCGTTGTCGGCGACTGTGATATATATATGTGCATCGTCGGCCATACCGGCCGAGAGTACGATGTGCGGCGCGTCCTTCTCGCTGACGGCGCTGGTGGCGTTGGTAATAAAATTAATCAATACCTGCTCGATGAGATTGCGGTCGAGCGGGACGGTAAGTCGCGGGTGGTCGGTGCGTACTTCGAGGACAATCTTTTTCTGTTGCAACGAAGGCTGCATAAGACGGTAGATAGCGTACAGCATCTCCATGACATTGGTCGGTCGAAAGTCGGGGACGACCGTTTGGCTCAGGTTGCGGTAATTATCGGCAAAGCGCAGCAGGCCTTCGCTCCGGCGGTGAATAGTATCCAGCGCCAATGTCATGTCTTCCATTTCGGGGAACGGAGGAGCGGCCTGTTCCCACCGATGCAGGTCTTCCATACGTTTTTTCAGCGTATCGGCCAAGGAAGCAACCGGCGCGATGGAGTTCATAATTTCGTGCGTCATCACACTGAGTAGGCCTTTCCATGCGTTGGCTTCAATCTCTTCCATCGTAGCGCTGATATTATGGAAAGCAATCATCCGGCAGGTTTTATCGGTGGTACGGAACAGGCGCACATTGACGAGCGTCCGTACCGCATGGTTGTTGATCGTAACCGTAATCAGCCGGTTTTGCCCTACGGGAATACCGGACAATTCGCGGTAGAGCGTCTCCCGCCTTGTTTGCAGCCATGCGACATGGTTGATTTCGGGAATGCCGAACATGGTTTTAAATGCTTCGTTCATCCATAGAATATCGCCGGAATCACGGTCGTATGCAAGAATGCCGGTATCGATTTCTTCCATCATCGTCCGAAGGTATTGTTGCTGCATTTCCTTTTCGCGGCTTAACGAGCGAAACACACGGCTAATGTCGTTGAAATACCGGTAAAACTTGTTGCCTCGCCAGCCGGTACGTTCGGCGTATTGCTTGGAGAAATCGCGGTAGCGCGCCGCTTCCGCAAAATGCTCCACATCGCGGTAAAACTTGTTTACCACGCCGGCGACATACACCGACGCCCACAAGGTGGCCACCGTCAGCAGCAGGCCTACGGTCGTATAGCCTGCCGCATACCCGTACCCCGCCGCCGCGCCCGCGAAGATAGTCAACGTAAACAATACCGCTATATACCGTCGGTGATTCATCTTATATTCCATATTTCTCCAGCCGACGGTAGAGGGCTGCGCGGGTCAGACCCAAGGCGCGGGCTGCTTTGGAGATATTGCCGGCATGTTGCTCCATAGCCTGCATGATGGCCGTGCGTTCCAATGCTTCGAGGTTATGTGTCTGCAGGCGCTCGGCATTGGGCGTTTTATATTCGATAGGCGAAAACACGATGTCGTCCGTCTGCAATACTGCGCCGTTGGCCATGATAACCGCCCGCTCAATGGCATATTGCAACTCGCGAACATTGCCCGGATAGGCATAGTGCAACAACTTGCTGCGGGCTGCCGCCGAGAGGGTCATTTCGGACTTTCGGTACTTTTTGACATAGCGATGCAAGAAATAATCGGACAGCAGCAGGATGTCGTGGCCGCGTTCGCGCAGGGGCGGCACAGTAATTTCGACCGTATTGATACGGTACAGCAAATCTTTTCGGAAACGCTGCTCACTGGCCAACTCAACCAGCGGTACATTGGTCGCGGTAATGATGCGGATGTCGACCGGTATCGGTCTATTCGCGCCCAGGGGGGTAATCCGGCGGTTTTGCAGGACGGTCAGCAATTTTGCCTGCTGCTGTAAGGAGATATTGCCGATTTCGTCTAAAAACAACGTGCCGCCGCCGGCAGTTTCTATCAGTCCGATGCGGTCTTCGCGTGCATCGGTAAACGCGCCCTTTTTGTGGCCAAACAGTTCGCTCTCGAACAATGTGCCGGTCAACGCGCCTACATCGACCTTAACAAACGGTTTGTCGCTCCGTAGCGACGCACGGACAATAGCCTGCGCAATTAACTCTTTCCCCGTGCCGTTTTCACCTAAGATTAATACATTGGCATCGGTAGGAGCCATCTTTTCCACCTTTCGGAACAAGTCCCGCATCACGTCCGACTCGCCGACGATGGCGGCTTCCTGCGCGTCGTCCGCCGCCGCTTTTTGTCGTGGCGTATGCTGTTTTTCCAGCACGGCGCCCAGTGTTCGCAGCAAGTTTTCGTTATGCCACGGCTTGACAATAAAATCGCTTGCGCCTTCCTTCAGGCAGGTAACGGCCAATTCAATATCGGCGTAGGCCGTAATCATTACCACCGCCACATGCGCATTCCATTCTTTGATTTTCCGCAGCCAGTAAAGCCCCTCATTCCCGGTGTGGAGACCGGCAGCAAAATTCATATCGAGCAGCAAAATATCGAAAGGCGCGCCGGCCAGCAGGCGTTTCAGGTTCTCAGGATTGGTATCGGTTACGATGTGGCCGACTTCCGGCTTCAATAAAAGACGGACGGCTGTCAGGACGTCCTTGTCGTCGTCCATCACAAGGATATGAGCATTACGGAGAAGCATTGGCTATTGAATATTGACGATTGATTGTTGAGGTGCAAAGATAGGGATTTTTGTCGAGTTGTTTTAGCATGCAAACGATGATGTAAAAATCTGCGTACACCTGTTAAATCTGCCACCTCTACGAGTATATTCTCATCATTCACCGAAAAAAAAGTAAAATAAATTTGCTACATTTATTTATTTACCTACCTTTGCAAAACTATTATTGGAGATATCCGGAATAGCAGTTCTTTTTTTTTAATTAATTTTATTTTTTGTTCTATGAACATTTTTGTTTCTGGGCTCAGTTTTAAAGCGTCCAATGACGATTTGAAACACATTTTTTCGGTTTATGGCGAAGTATCATCAGCCAAAGTAATCACCGAACGCGGGTCTCGGCGTTCAAGAGGCTACGGGTTTGTGGAAATGCTCAACGACGGCGAAGCTAATGCAGCTATCGCGGCGCTCAACGGCACCGAACACATGGGGCGTACGCTCAATGTGGCGGAAGCGCATGAACGAGTAGAACGTTCCTACTAATGCAGTTGAAAGTAATGTAAAGCGGCCGTTGCGCCGATTACCTTATGCATAAAAATACCTCATTGGGTATTTTAGAGTCTACTGCTAACCTAAACAGCGAGGACTGCCCGAATTTTCGGGCAGTTTTTTTTTATACCTTACGCTTCATGCCATACTTGTATTTCCGGACGCCGGTAAAGAGCAGGCCGGCCAGTAGAGTGAGCGCAACGGGGAGGAGGCTGTTAAGGAGTACCCAAAAATCGCGCTGTGGATAGAGTTTGGTTTTGTCGAGCATGCGTAGTGTCCATTCGCGACGGCGAAGCTGGAGCACGTTATCGTCGTCGAGCAGATAGTAGAGGGCGTTCTTGACAAAAGCGCGGTTGCCGAATTGCGTCTTCATGTAGTTATCAAAACCTAAAGGGAAAATACGAATACCGTCGGGGCGACGCACGACGTCGTTGCGGATAATGTCGCCGTCGGCTACGACGATCATTTTGGTGGTGTCGCTAAGCGCCCGGAAGACGAAGGGGCGTCGGTGGTTGTACTGCTGTAGCGGGCGGTTGAGGAACGCCGACGGAAAACAGCCTTCCATCAGCAGGGCTATCGGCAAGGAGGCTTGCCGGTAGTGCGCCGGATCGGGTTGCTGCATACTCTCGGCAAGGCTGATGAGCGCCGGGACGTTCTGCGTGCGGCTGTATGGCGACGAGGCAAGGAGGACGGTCTTCGCGACCGCCGTCTCGCGCCCGACCGTGTCAATCGTACTTGGGTATTTCGATTCGATAAGATTCAGGCCACTGGTAATTGGGTGCTCCGGCGGCGGCAGCAGCAGCGGGTAGTACGTCCACGGGGCGGGACGGAAGTCGGACGTTTGGCCGGCGGGGGCAATGTTGACGGGCAAAAGGGCGCATTGCAGATCGCGAATGACATTGGGGTTGATGCGTGCGCCGTATTTAAAAAGCTGGTCGTCGAGACGGTGGTTACAGGCAAGGGCGAAGGTGCGTTGTCCGGCAGCGAGGCTGTCGTGGTGTACGTCGACGGCGTCAATGAACCATGCGACCCGCCCGCCTCGCATGATGTACTGATCGACGGCAAGCTTGTCGGCCTCGTCCCATGGCTGGGTGGGTTTGGCGATGATTGCAGCCGCGTAGCCGTTCAGCGCATCTACGTCACCATTGAGCAGCACACGGTCGAGGCGGGCAAAAGAAGCTAATTCTTTGCAAATATCGCCGGTTTCGTATTCATCTAATTCGCCGTGACCTTCGACAAAAGCAATGCGAGGCGCCTGCGGTCGGATGCTGTGCGCAATGGCGGCCACCAATGTCGCTTCGACATTCTGCTGCGCAATGAGCAGGCGCTCTTCGCTGTCGGCGTCGGCATTGCTTTGCAGGAAGTTTACGGCTATTTCGTGACGAGGCGTGTCAGCAGCAGTATCGCCCGCAGAGGAATAGGAAACGACTGCGCCGGGAAACAGCGTCCTCTCCGAGCGACTGCCGTCGGCTGCACGCTCTTCGATAATCACCGGCATGAGTCCGCGGTCGTAAAGTTCCATATAGGCATCGTCCAACGCGCGCGGATCGACGTCGTCGGCAAGATTGATGAATTTATAGTACACCTTTCCGGCAGCATATATTTTCAATTCATCGATAGTTTCCTTAATCGTGGCACGGAGTTTTTTCATTTCGACCGGCATATCGCCATCGAGGTAGATTCGTATAAGCAGGGGATTTACAATCCGCTGCATCACGCGCTTCGAAGCGTCGGTGAGAGTATAGCGACGGTCGGCGGTGAGGTCGATGCGGAGGAGGACGGTACTGACGGCGTAGTTGACCAGCAGCACGGCGGCCGTCAACGCAGTAAAGCGCGCTGCGGTACGGGCGTGGCGGAGGGTGACGGGCATTCTTCGTCCTCCTTTTAGCCGTAGTCGCGCCGCTTCGAGGAAAAGCGTAATGAGGCTGGCGAAATACAGTATGTCGCGCAGGTCAATGACGCCGCGGCTCATCGAACGGTAGTGTTCGTTGATGCCTATCGCCATGAGGAAGCGGTCGGCTGCCGGCAGCAATGCCGCCAACCCGTCGAAGCCTAAGTAGAAAAAGAAGCATCCGACGGCAGCCAGCAGGAATGCGATAATCTGATTGTCGGTGAGCGACGAGGCCAGCAGTCCGATGGCCGCATAGCCTGCCGCCAGCAGCAGCAGTCCGATATATGAACCCCATGTGCCGCCGGCGTCGACGTTGCCTGCCGGTTGTCCCAAACAGTAGATGCTGCCGAAATAGACCAGCGTTGGCAGCAGCGCCAGCCATGCGACGGCAACGACAGCCAGATATTTTCCGAGGATCAGGCGACGCTCGGTGATCGGTTGCGCCATCAATAGCTCGATAGCGCCCGATTTTTTCTCGTCCGCCAGCGTGCGCATCGCAATGGCCGGCAGCAGAAATAAGAATAACCACGGGGCGGTTTCAAACAACCCCGCGAGCGACGCAAAGCCGCCGTCGAGTATATTCATAGCGCTTTTGCCAATCCACAAAAACCATGCATTGACCGACAAAAATACGACGATGACCAAATAACCGGTAATCGACGAGAAAAAAGTGTGTAATTCCTTTTTGAAAATCGTAAACATGGGACAAAGATAGTTATTTAAATCAGAAATTGTCCGGGAGAATCTTTCGGCGGTCAGCGGAATGTTCCTACAGCTTGGGGCGCCTTTTCCGCACGTGCGGAAAAAGCGCCCCCACTTGGGAGTCACATTCCGCACGCACGGAAGATACGCCCCAAGT
>JAIRKX010000050.1 GCA_031259805.1 Prevotellaceae bacterium
AATACGACAAAATTTTATTAATCATAACTTACTGCTATACAAATATGTTATTCGTTGCAACAAAGCCACTCTTAGTTCTTAGTTCATTGTGTTGCGCTCGTTCCTCGCGCACGCAGCGGAGGAATCTGCTCCTTGACGCAAGGCCGTACAAAGCGCCCGGTGCAGAGAATTTTCTATCAACCAGTGAAAACGAATATATCTTAGATGCGTCAGCCCTGGTGGATACCCATAACGCCGAACCCTGTTCCGTATCATATTACCTCCTTTTATCCCATACTTCCGGCTAACTTCGTGTACGCTTAATCCGGTTCTTATTTTTTCTACCATTTACTGCTTAAAGCAAATACTGTTCCGATAGTTCTTCTTTGCATATCTTGGCATCTTTTCTCCTCTTTTAGGGGTCAACCTGAGTCAGGGACAGGACTGTCTGTTCTCAACAATATATTATCTTACCATTAAATTTAGAAATACATACCTGTTTATTCTTGGCTTCTTTTTACTTTTGTAATTCTAAACCAAAAAATGTTTTATGAAACTCAACTCGGTTTTTAGAAAATTAATCCCGCAAGGGAATAAGTTCTACCCCATATTAAGCGATATGTCCGACAACTTGTTAAGTTGTTCGGGGATATTTACGGAATTAACCCGGGCTACCGATAAAGAAGTCCGCAGAAATCTGTATACACAAATCAAACAATTGGAAACACAGGGCGACAAGTATCTTGGCCTGCTTTTCGATGAGTTGAACAACACGTTCATTACGCCGTTCGACCGCGAAGACCTTAACGCATTGGGCGAAAAAATGGACGATGTGCTCGACTGCATGAACAGCGCCGCCAAACGGGTTGTCTTGTACCAGCCCGACATTATGCCCGAGCAATCCGCGCAACTGGCATTGTTACTGCAAAAAGGCTGCGAACTGATACGGACAGCCGTCAACGAGTTGGATACCATGAAAAAAAGTCCGAAATCAGTCAAGGAAATTTGCGCCAAATTGCACAAGGTGGAAAATGAAGCCGACGATGTGTATGAACATTTTATCCTGAATATTTTTGAAACGGAAAGAAATGCCATCGTATTGGTAAAACTGAAAGAAATCATGCAGGAAATCGAGCGCGCCACCGACAAAGCCGACAGCGTGGGTAAGATTATCAAAACCATCGTAGTAAAATACGCATAATGACCGATTAATTTACTTTCCCCGTTATGACTTTACTGGTAATTATTATCATTCTTGCGCTTCTTTTCGATTATATTAACGGTTTTCACGACGCGGCTAATTCTATTGCAACGATTGTATCGACCAAGGTTCTAACACCGCTTTGGGCTGTCATCTGGGCGGCGGCATTTAATTTTGTCGCTTTTTTTATTGCCAAATATGTGATTGGAGAATTTGGCATTGCCAATACCGTTGCCAAAACCGTCATGGAGCAGTTTATTACATTGCCGGTGATTCTTTCCGGTTTGCTGGCGGCGATCAGTTGGAATTTACTGACATGGTGGTTCGGCATCCCCTCGTCTTCGTCGCACACACTGATTGGCGGCTTTGCAGGGGCGGCCATTGTGAGCAGTTTAAGTTTCGGCGCTATCCATACGGGCGTAGTGATGCGTATCGCCTCGTTTATTATTCTGGCGCCGCTCATCGGGATGATTACCTCCATTCTTATTACGACCGCCGTATTTTGGATTTGCCGACGGTCGAACCCGCATAAGGCCAATAAATGGTTCAAGCGATTGCAATTGGTCTCGTCAGGCTTATTCAGCATTGGGCATGGGTTGAACGATTCACAAAAAGTCATGGGAATTATTGCTGCCGCTTTATTTGCCGCCTATCAGGAAGGCCTTCCTCTCGGCATTTCCGATATTACCGCTATTCCCACCTGGGTGCCGTTTGCATGCTTTTCCGTTATTGCCTTGGGAACGATGTCAGGTGGCTGGCGCATTATCAAAACAATGGGGTCGCGCATCACCAAAGTAACGCCGCTCGAAGGTGTAGTAGCCGAAACAGCCGGCGCGCTGACCTTGTTTTTGACCGAAATATTGAAAATTCCGGTAAGCACGACCCATACAATTACGGGTGCTATTGTCGGTGTGGGTGCGGTTAAGCGACTATCAGCTGTCCGGTGGGGGATTACCGTTAATCTGCTTTGGGCATGGGTGCTGACTATTCCGGTCAGCGCGTTGTTGGCCACTATATTTTACATATTGATATCTCCGCTTTGTAGTTGATTCGTTTTTAATGATATATGGCGAATAAGAAATTATATAATGATGCCTAAATAACATTTAAATACGGCAACAATGGTAAAACTTTTTTTTAATTCAAAAAAAAAACATACCTTTGACGCTTCAATTTGTAAAATAGTTACAATAAAATTTTAATTAAATAAATAAAAGTAAATAAAAAACAAAAAAAGTAAACATTATGAAAAAAACTAAAACCCAAAAAAGTGGTAGCGGTAAAAAAAGCCTTGGAATTTCTGCATTCCCGATCATTATTATGTGCGCCGTTTTAGCCTACGTGATTTACCAGTACGTGTATGGCGATTCGTCACACTTTGTTAATGGGGATCCGAATAACCATCCTGTGCAGGGAGACTTGTTGGGCACCATTTACAAAGGGGGGATTATCGTACCGGTTATTCAAACCTTGTTGCTAACCGTATTGGCCTTGAGTGTAGAGCGTTTCTTCGCCATCAGCAAAGCCAAAGGGAAAAAGAATTTGCAAAAGTTTGTCGTAGCTGTCAAAACATCCCTCGATCAGAACGATGTGGAAAGCGCCAGTGCATTGTGCGATGCGCAACAGGGCAGCGTAGCTAACGTAGTAAAAAGTTCGTTGAGAACCTACTCCGAAGTAAGCGCCAATCCGCAACTGACAAAAGAAGAACGCCAGTTGGCTCTCCGCAAAGACTTGGAAGAAGCCACCATGTTGGAACTTCCGGCATTGGAACAAAATCTTCCGGTAGTAGCAACAATTACCACGTTAGGCACGTTGATGGGACTGCTCGGGACGGTTATCGGGATGATCCGGTCGTTTGCCGCGTTGGCAGGCGCAGGTGGAACGGACTCCATCGCCCTCTCTACCGGTATTTCCGAAGCATTGGTAAACACCGCTTTCGGTATTGCAACAGGGGCTTGCGCGGTCATTTCATACAACTACTTTACAACAAAAATTGACGGCATTACGCATAGTATTGACGAAATCGGCGCTTACTTAGTACAAACGTTCTCCGGCGACAAATAACAGGTTTATTGTGTAATAGTGGAATAGTTTATTGTTTATTTAATTTGTTATTTAATTTGAATCGTGGAGGTGTTGGGTTGGTTATCATTCAGTCTTGTTTGGTCAGGTGGTAAAAATAATGGAGAGTGATAAGCAGCCCGACGCTGAAACGATGGATTGCCAGAAAAAGTAAACAATCAATATCCCACAATATCAACAAACAGCTATGAGTAAGAAAATAAAAAAGAAATCTACCTTTATTGACATGACTGCCATGAGCGATGTGACAGTGCTGTTGTTGACATTCTTTATGTTGACCGCGACGTTCGTGCAGAAAGAGCCGGTACAGGTAAATCCGCCACAATCGGTGTCGGAAATTAAGATACCGGAAACAAACATTGTGTCGGTATTGGTAGAGCCTAACGGAAAAGTGTATATGTCGTTAGACAAACAACCCGACCGATGGGAAGTATTGCAAAAGATGGGCGAACACTACGGTATCACATTTACCGACGAAGAATTGAAAAAATTCAGCCTGCTCTCTTCTTTCGGCGCGCCTATCAATGTGATGAAAGAATTTCTGGCTTTGCCTACAGACAAACAAGATAAAGAAATTGTAAACTTAGGGATTCCCTGTGACAGCACCAATAACCAGTTTCGCGAATGGATGCGTTATGCAAAAATCGTCAACCGCGATTTGGTGATTGCTATCAAAGCTGATGGCGGAACGCCCTATCCTTTAGTAAAAGACATCATGGAAACCCTTCAGGAATTAAAGGAGTATCGCTACAACCTGATTACTTCTTTAAAGAATGCGCCTGAAATTTAAAAACCAGCGAAAATTATGGCAGAAATACAAGAAAAAGATAGTGGCGGAAAAAAAGGTAAGCAGAAAAAATTCAACGTTCGAGTGGATTTTACGCCGATGGTAGACATGAATATGTTGCTCATTACGTTTTTCATGCTTTGTACGACCATGAGTAAACCGCAAACAATGGAAATCGCCATGCCGCGAAAGGATGTGAATATAGAGGAACAGGAAAAAATTAAAGATTCACGGGCGGTTACCGTATTGTTAGGGAAAAACGACAGGGTCTATTATTATTTGGGTATGCTCAAAACGGAAGACTATGAAAATCCCGATAAATTGGTGGAGACGAATTTCTCCGGCGATGAAAAAAGTTTACGCACCTTGCTGCTTGGGCGCAACCGCGAAGTCGTAGAGCAAATGAAAGAACTCAAATCCAAAAAGGAGAATCTGGAAGTTGCAGATTCGACATACAAAAGGCTGTCTATTGAGATCAAGAAAAACAAGGAATCGCCGATTGTGATGATTAAAGCCTCGGAGTTTGCCACATACAGGAATCTGGTAGATGCGTTGGACGAAATGAATATTTGTAGCATTGGTACGTATGCTATTATGGATATTGCCCCCGGCGATTTACGGCTCTTATACAACAGCGACCCCACGGCAGGCTATGAAGTAGTAAAGGAAGAAAAATAATAAGACTATGGCAAAAGAGATTAAAATAACCGGAAATGAATGGATTTCCCTTGTATTCGCAGGGAGAAACCAAGCGTATGGCGCGTATGACATTCGTAAAAACACGACCAAGCGCCATTTGATTGCCTATGTTGTCATCGTTTGTTTGGCGATTGTATTGATATTCCTTCCGCGCTTGATGGAATGGATTATTCCGCAAAAGGTAGATGATACCAATGAAGTGGTTACGTCGTTGTCGGACATTCAGATGGAAGTGCCCGAAGAAAACCTTGACAAACAATTTGAAGCGCCGCCGCCACCGCCGTTGAAAAGTACTATTAAGTTTACCTCTATGCAAGTAGTGGAAGACGAGAAAGTGGCCGAAGAAGAAGAAGTGAAAACGATGGAAGAATTGGTCATTGCCAAAGAAGCCATTTCTATTGCCGACGTAGTAGGTACTGACGAATTAGAAGGAAAGGATATTGCCGATTTGGAAGAACACAAGGTTATTGTCGAAGCCAAAGAGGAAGTTTTCCTTGTCGGGGCGGTCGAGCAGAATCCGGAGTTTCCGGGCGGTATGGAAGCTTTGTATAAGTGGATCAACAACGAGATGAGGTATCCGGCGGCTGCGCAGGAAATGGGTATTGCGGGACGTGTTACTATGCAGTTCACAGTGTGGAAAGATGGCTCTATTCGCGATATTCAGGTGCTTCGTGGCGTAGAGACTTCGCTGGATAAAGAAGCCACGCGCGTGGTCGGGAAGATGCCCAAGTGGATTCCCGGAAAACAGGGCGGTCGTGAAGTATCGGTTCGTTATATCTTACCGATTGTATTCCAAATAAAATAGCGTTTAAAAATGGTAAATAGATGGTATAAGCCGATAGGGTGGTTTTTACTGTGTTTACTGTTGGTGGCTTGTAAAGGGAACAGGAGTGCGTCGGAAGAAACTTTGTTTAGCGGCGTTATTCGTATCGCGGTCGACGAGACATTAGCGCCGGTGATGCAGGAAGAGTTGGATGTATTTGAAGCGCAATATGTGTTAGCGGGGATTATTCCCCGCTACACGAATGAATTGGAAGCAATGAACCTGTTGATGATGGATAGCATCCGCTTTGTCGTAGCGACGCGCCCCTTTTCGGAAGGTGAGCTAAAGACGTTGCGTAGTCGCAAGTTTATTCCACAATCCGTTAAAATTGCTACGGACGGTTTAGCGCTAATCGTCCACAAAAGCAATGCCGATTCGATTATGAGCGTATCGACATTGCAGAAGATATTTTCCGGTCAGGTAACCACATGGAAGGAATTGTTTCCCCATCGGAAAGCGCAACCGATTTACGTGGTGTACGACAATCCCAACTCCAGTACCGTACGTTATGTGATGGATTCGATTTGCCGGGACGAGACGCTGTCGAAACAGTCGTATGCGGCGGGGAGTAACCCGAAGGTGATAGAATATGTGGCGCGGACACCGAACGCCATCGGCGTGATCGGTGTGAACTGGATTAGTGAAGAGCAGGATTCGGTGAGTCGGGAATTTTCGGCGAGTATTCAGGTCGTGCGGGTAAGCAGGGACGAAAATCCGACGTACGAAAACAGTTGCCAACCCTACCAATATTACCTGTATACCGGCCAATACCCGTTTCGGCGAGATATTTACATTAATTTAAATGACCCGCGTAGCGGCTTGCCGTCGGGACTGACGAGTTTTATTACGTCGGCAAGGGGGCAGCGGATTATTTTAAAAGCAGGATTGCTGCCGGCCACTATGCCGGTCAATGTCGTCCACACAAGAGATAATTTATAAATAGTAAAAAGATATGAGAATACTAAAAACAATCAGTTGTGCCGGCTTGGCGCTGGCAAGCATTGCTGGTCACGCCGGCGATAATACCGGAGTTGACTTGTATGAATCCGGCATGTTCAATGTGTCCAAAATTTATTTTCTAAAACAACTGAACATATCCGCGACGCCGGAAGCGAAGGCGGAAGCCTGTTATTATCTGGGTGAAAATTATCTTCAATTAAATCACCCCGATTCGGCCGTTTACTACTATCAGCTGGGCGTGGAGTTGCTGCCTTCGTATCCGTTTAATCAAATCGGATTACAAAAATTAGCTTTGAAAAATCTGACGGGAAAGGACGCCTTGAAAAAGGCGGAAGCGGCGTTTAAAGAGATTATCAAAACTGATAAGAAGAATATCCGGTTGCCGCTGGCTGTAGCGCAGGCATATGTGTATGCCGGCAATATTTCCAAAGCCAACGATTTTATCAAGGACGCTAAAAAAGTGAACAATAAAAATGGCTTGCCCTACATTATCGAAGGCGATATATTGTGGGCGAAGGAAGAATACGGCGCCGCGGCTTCGAAATACGATATGGCGATTTATTTCTCGCCCGAATTGATAGGCGCGTACATGAAAAATGCACGTTTATATCGATCCATCAATCGTGATGCGGCATTTGATAAACTAAGGAAAGTAGGTGAAATAGCTCCCGAATTTAACGGATGCTATCTATTATTGGGCGAGTTATATAAGGATATTCCGGGGCAAAGTGCGTTGGCCGCCGAAAATTATGGTAAATTTATTGAAACGGGGTACTACGATTCGGAACATTTATTGACGTATGTCGGTATTTTATACTTAGATAAGCAGTATGGGAAAATGTTGCCGATAGTTCGATCCGTCGTGCGGCAGCAGCCCGATAATTTGGTAGCTAAACGCTTGCTTGCTTATGGATTGTCTAAAACCGAACCGGGCGAAGAAAGCATTCGCGCAATCAAGGATTTTGTGGAAACCATACCCGAAGAACGATTAATTATGCAGGATTACCTCTGCTATGCCGAACAGTTGGAAGCCAATAAACATTATGTGGCCGCCGCAGAGAATTATAAAAAGGTACTCCAACGGGACGAATCGAAAAAGAATTATCTAAAAACAATAGCTGATTTATACAGGGAAGGTCAGCAACTGGATTCCGCTATCTATTATTATAATCTCCATATGAATTTCACAGGTCAGCCAGAGCCTCTCATTTATTTACAGGTAGGACGCCTTTGTTTTAACATGGCTGCGGCTGATTCGATAAATGCGTTTGAATTGTATTCCAAAGCTGATTCTCTCTTTGTGCTGTTGATAGAGACTGCTCCTGCAAGTCATCAAGGATACTTTTGGCGTGCACGTACCAATTGGGCGTTAGACCCTGAAATGACAGAAGGATCGGCATTGCCGTATTACGAGAAAGTTATTGACCTGCTAAAAGATAAGCCTGATGATTACAAGAGTGCATTAATAGAATCCTATAAATATTGTGGTTATTTTTATTACCAGAAAGCCCATGCTATTACTGAGAAAAATAAGGGCAACGCCAAACCGGCGCGAGAAGAGTATCTTATAGCAAAAGATTATTTTTCAAAAATACTTGAACTTAACCCTAACGATGCCGCTGCGCTTCAGGAGATAGAAAAGCTCAATAGTATAAAATAGCTTGTTTGCCGGAGAAAGCCCGTTTAAAATGGATTGGATAAATAGTCTGTTGTGGGGCGACAGTGTTGCGCATACCGTACTGTTGCTGGCGTTTGTCATAGCCGCAGGTATCCGGCTGGGAAAAATTAAAATCGGCGGCATTTCGTTAGGTATTACTTTTGTATTGTTTGTGGGTGTCGCGATGAGCCATTTCGGTTTTCGGGCTAACCATGAGGTGTTGCATTTTGTCAAGGAATTCGGATTGATCTTATTTGTATATGCCGTGGGGCTGCAAGTCGGGCCGGGTTTTTTCTCTTCATTCAAAAAGGGCGGCATTACGCTAAATCTGCTGGCCACGGGGATTGTTGTTTTCGGTGTGCTGATTACTATTCTTATTCATTTTATTATGGGAATACCCATGCCGACAATGGTGGGGATTCTGTCCGGCGCTGTAACCAATACGCCCGGATTGGGCGCTGCGCAGGATGCGTATGCCGGCATCAGTAACACGGGTAGTGACCCATCATCTATTGCTCTTGGCTACGCGGTGGCGTATCCGTTGGGCGTGGTGGGCATTATTTTTTCCATTACCGTGATGAAGTATATCTTCCGTGTCAATATGACAAAAGAAAATGAGCAGATTGAAGCAGAAGACGCAGCAAAGAAAAATGCCGTGAAGTTGTTGTCGCTGGAAGTGCAAAATCCGGCATTGTATAATAAAGATATTAAAACGATTATTAGTTTAATCAATAGGAAGCTGGTCATTTCACGCGTGTGCCGGACGAATGGATGCATCGAAATTGCTTCGCCCCACAGCATACTTTGCGAACACGATAAAGTGCTGGTCATTACTACGCCGAACGATTATGAAGCGATAACCGCTTTCATCGGGCCGGTGATTGACATGGGCAGCGAGCAATGGAATACGCTGGAATCCGACCTGCTGTCGCGACGGATATTAGTTACACGGACGGAAGTCAACGGAAAATCGTTGGCGCAACTGCACTTACGTAATCGCTTTGGGGTGAATATCACCCGCGTCAACCGTTCAGGTATCGACCTGATCGCGCGTCCGGGGTTATCGTTGCAGGTGGGCGACCGCGTAATGGTCGTCGGGCACCGCGAAGCCATTGCCGGTGTCGAAAAAGAATTGGGAAACCAACTGAAACGCCTGAATGAGCCAAATCTGATACCTATATTTATCGGCATTTTTCTGGGCGTTCTTGTGGGCAGCATTCCGTTTGCATTCCCCGGCATTCCGCAGCCCGTCAAATTAGGATTAGCCGGCGGGCCATTGATTGTGGCTATTTTGGTCAGTGTGTTCGGGCCGAAATTCAAATTGGTTACTTACGCTACCATGAGCGCCAACCTGATGCTGCGTGAAGTAGGCATCTGCCTGTTCCTTGCGTGCGTAGGACTGGAGGCCGGCGAACGGTTTGTGTCAACGCTTGTCTATGGCGGCGGCATGTCGTGGGTAGCATTTGGCGTGATTATCACGGTAACACCGCTGATTACGTTCGGCATCATCGGCAAAAGTCTGTGCAAGTTGAATTACTTTTCACTGATGGGGCTGCTGGCCGGCAGTACGACCGACCCGCCCGCATTGGCTTATTCAGCCGCGGCGGCCGGCAACGACACGCCTTCCGTCAGCTATGCGTCGGTGTACCCGCTTACCATGTTCTTGCGGATTATGTGTGCGCAGTTACTTATTGTGCTGTTTGTCTAAAGGGTTGTTAATACTGTGTAACGATGGAATATGTTAAATATGCAATGGATTTATTTCTTCATCTCGACGTGCATTTGGGCGAGTTGATGATGACGTATGGCGCATGGGTGTATGCGATTTTGTTTCTCATTATTTTTTGTGAAACGGGATTAGTCGTTACTCCCTTCCTGCCGGGTGATTCGCTGTTGTTTGTCGCCGGCATGTTGGTGGCGACTACCGAGAATGACTTGAATATCCACCTGCTCGTCATGCTTATAATAAGCGCCGCTATTCTCGGCGATGCGGCTAATTATACGATCGGGCAGTTCTTTGGGAAAAAGTTATTCAGTAATCCCAACTCAAAAATCTTTAAGCAACGCTACCTCGAACAGACGCACGCCTTCTACGAAAAGTATGGCGGCAAGACGATTATATTAGCGCGGTTTGTACCGATTGTCCGCACGTTTGCGCCGTTTGTCGCGGGTATGGGAAAAATGCGTTACCGCCGGTTTGCCGTGTTCAATGTAGCAGGCGGCATTGCGTGGGCGGCGCTATTCCTCTATATCGGCTATTTTATTTCTATCTATTTCACGGAAAAAGTCCCGTTTGTAAAAGACCATTTAAGTTTCTTTATCCTGCTGATTGTGTTCCTTTCCCTGCTACCGGCAATAATCGAAGCATACCGAAGCAGAAAACCGAAGAGTAATAGCTAATGGTACAGGGTATAGGATACAGGCGGAGGATGAAAGTAGGTGAAAAGGTGATGCGACGACGTTCTCTGTACTTCTCTGTGTAACCTTCTCCCCAAACTATACAGGTGGCACAGAGGATAAAGCAAAGGCATGGAGTAGATGCCTCTCGTTCCTCAAAACGGATACCCGATCCCAAAATGCAGCGCCATATTACTAAGGGAAAAAACATTCTGCGGGGCGACCCATCCACTGTATTGTCGTGGTTCATATAGGCGTGCGCCAACATCGATGCGGAGGACGAAGAAGTCGAAGTTCAGTCGTAGTCCGAAGCCGGTGTTCAGGGCTATTTGCCGGAGGAAGGTAGCGGCGTCGAGCACAGCTAACTCGTCAGAGTCGCGGTAACGTAGCGACCATACGTTGCCGGCATCGAGGAACAGCGCCCCGTCAAGTTGGCCGAGCAGGTTAAAACGGTATTCGATGTTGGCTTCCAGTTTGAAGTCGCCTACCTGATTGGGAATCGAGAACGTGCTGTCGACCGTCGCTGCTCCCGGGCCTACCGACCGCGATTGCCATCCGCGCAAGCTGTATGCACCGCCGGAATAATAGACCTCTTCGTAGGGCAGGGAAATCGAGTTGCCATATGCCCGCCCGATGCCGGCAAAGAAGCGATAAGCGAGGGTATGTCGCCCGTTGAGCATCTGGTAGTAGGACAGATTGATGTCCGTCTTGGCATATTGCGAATAGGGCGTGCCCCACACCAGATAGCTATTGTTTTTGACGGACAGCATCGTGTTGAATGCGCTTAATATATGCCCGGCCAATCCTGCATTCCAGCGAAACTGTATGGAGTTCGAGCGGTTATCCGGCTGTCGCGTACTGTACATCAGCGAGGCGTTAGCGCCCATGACGAAGTGGTCTTCGTAGCGGTTGCGAAGGTAGGGGTCGCGAAGGGTCGAGGCGTAGAACTGTTCGCTCCGGTTGTACAGTTTGACAATATTGAGGTTAAGGATATTGACTGACCACGACCACTGTGGCGTCGTGCGCCAGTTGTAGCCGACGAGGAATGAGAGCGCATTGCGGGTATATTCCGGACGCAGATGGAATCCGTAGGACGCCGTAAATTCCGTACGCGGCGAGTAGTGTCTGAAGTAGCGATGGACATATGGCAGGAAAAATTTAGGCATACTGATCGATACGGACGCCGCCAGTTCGTTGGAGTGTTTGTCGGTGTTGCGTAACCGCAGGAGGTCGAACTGGTAGTTGTCCGAAAACGATATGTTCAACCATTCGGCACCGTGGAAGAGGTTCCGGTGGTAGTAGCTCACCGCCGGTGAAATGCCGAACAGTCCGAAGCTGCTCGAAAGGAAGGTCTCGAAGTTGATTTTAAACCCTTGCGCCGCATTCGGACTTAGGCGGATGGAACAGTCAAGCAGCGCACCGTGCATGGCCGATTGCACGGTGTCGTATTGAATGCCGATGGTGCGGAAGAGGCGTAAATTGGAGAAGTTGGTATAGGTTTGCGTAATGTCGGCTTCGTTGTAATAGCTTCCCGGCTCAATTGTATTGGCGTTGAGCAGTACGGACGGACTGGCGGAGCGTGTGCGCCGGTAGAGGATCTTGACCGTCCCGAGCGCATTCGCACGATGTATGGCATCCTCCGTATAGCCGTCCATGTAATCCGCCTGCGTGTATGCCGCCGCCGCATCGTAGTCGGCATATATCCGTACATTCCGTATTCGGTACGGACGGTTCAACCGTAAGGAATCGACACTCGTCGGCTCTTCGTTTTTATAGAGGAATACGGTGAGGTTGGCCTTCCGGTCTCCCGCCAGCGTGTCGGCTTCGTAGGAAATCATCGAGCGATTAAACATGTAGAAACCTCGGTTGCGCAGGGTCGATTCGATACGCGCCCGCTCCTGCTCGAGCAATTGCGCCGACAGTACCGCGCCCGGACGGAGCAGGCTGTTGACCGTGTCGTGTAGGATATGGCAGGCCAGCAAGCTGTCCGGTAGCCGGTAGTCGATCGTTTGCAGCGCAAACGTCTCGCCGGGTTGCACGATATACATTACGGCGACCTTCCGTTTCCGGTAGCGTACCGAATCCGTTACTACGGCATGATAATAGCCTTGCGAAAGCAGGTATTGCTGGATATTGTTTACCGTGATGTCTTTCAATTCGGGGTCGAACACTACCGGTGGCTCGCCAAGTTTGCGCATCAGCAGGCCGATCCGGCAACTGTCGCAACGCGGGCTGGCGTTATACATGCCCAGATGTAGCTTGATGCCGAACAGCGACCGGCTGTTTTCCTGCTGCCGTATATAGGGGCTAATGGCGCTTTTGGTTACATTCGCCTTTTTCCCGGTAATGAGGATTTCATTATGCGTAAGAAGGTAATTCCCTTCGGGGACATAGCGTGTGGCGCTACATGACGCCAGTAGCCAGATGCAGCAACCGGCCAATCCTGTGTATAGAATCTTTTTCGACACGTTTCACTTATTTTAACAGGATAAAGATAGTCTTTTTTGCCGATTTCAGCGCAGCAACCCGTAGAACAGTCGTAGCAGCGTCTGATGCCAACGCGCGGGTACAATCGCTCGGGCTTTCGTAAAGACGACCTGCAACAGAGCGCCCACGCGGTAACGGAATCTCGGGCGGCGTGCACGGATGATGCGGTACAGTTTTCGTGCGAGCTTGGCAGGAGGGCAGCCATGTGTTTCTTCTTTTTCGATGATGCGCAGACATCGTTTGAAACGCATCCCATAATCGGGGTGGTTGAGCGTCGCTTCGGACACCATCCGGTGGGCAGTAAAACCGGTGCTGAAATCGCCCGGCTCAACGACCGACACCTTGATGCCGAACGGATGCAGTTCCATACTCAAGGCTTCGCTATATCCTTCGACAGCAAACTTGGAGGCCGAATAAAATCCCTGATACGGGATCGCCATGCTGCCGGCCAGCGAACTGATATTAATGATGCGTCCGTGCCGCGCCGAGCGCATGTACGGTAATACGGCGGCGCACATATTCACCGTGCCCATGAAGTTGGTTTGCATTTGTCGACTGATTTCGTCCGGCATTGCCAGTTCGATCGCGCCGCCAATGCCCATGCCGGCATTGTTGATAAGCACATCAATCCGCCCCTGCTCGGCTATCACGGCGGCCACCGCCAGAGTAACCGACTCCGGCTGCGTAACATCCGTCGGCAGGGGATGCACGCCCGCTTCCCCGACGGGATTCCGGCTTGCGCCATACACCACAAACCCCCGTGCCGCCAAGTATTCGGCGCAGGCCTTGCCGATACCCGACGAGGCACCGGTTATCAGTACCACCAGGGGAGTGTTCTTTCGGCTGCGTCTTGCTTGTTTGTGCGACGACAATTGCATATCACAGATTAAAAGGCATACGCAATACCGATGCCTAAGATTTCCTTAAACTGCACGCGCGGCCCGCCCAGCGTAGTGCCGTCCCGTTTTTTGGCATCTATTTTTTCGTCGTATTGCAGGGAGGTGTTGAGCGTGGTCGAAAGATATTTATTTATTTTCATCGCCACGACGGCATCCCATGCCACGACGAAGTTCAGGAATTTATCTTCGTAGGGTGTAAATAAATTCAAGGTAGTCGATACTGATACGTTGTCGACCGGCCTTGTTTTGAACGCTACTTTGGCGGCCATGCCCATTTGTTCCTTCACCCGATTTCCGGGTTCTACGCCGAACGCGCCGGCCTGCGACAGGGCATCGTTGAACACGAACGTCAAACGGGCGGTAAACGGCGAGACGAAAGCCGTGAAGTCTTTTATCGGCAATACGCCGAACAGCAGCCATTCCTCTGTGCGTTTATAGTCGGCGCCCAATCCCATGTTCAGGTAGCCCGGCGCCATAAAGGTCGACGAGTAGTTCCCCAAAAATTTATCGGGACTGTACTGCGTTTTAAATTCGACGAGGAACGAATAATACAGCCGGTAGTTTTGCGTATAGCCGAAGGTGGAGGAGAGTTGGATTTTGTCGGCGTTCTTTTTCCAGTTTTTCCACCAGCTAAACTCTGCCGATTCGCCGGACGGTTCGATATAGACTAACCCGTATTCCGTGTCCAATTTGGTATCCCATGCCCAATTATCATTTTTATAATTGGCGGTAAACGTATAGAAGGTATTTGTCGCCCATGAATTATCCCCCCCTGACGACCAGTAGAAGTACGCGGTTTGTGACAAATTTAAACGCACCAGATGGGTAATCGTCCACTGTGATTTTTCCGGTTCGGGCTTGGGAGCAACGGGGGCAGGCGTGTTTGTTTTCGACGTATCCGCAGGTGCGGCGACGGCGAGCGTCCGTGCAGTATCCGTCGCTTGTGAAAAGGCATAGGTAGAGGCGCTAAGTATGACTAAAAAAACGAGCAATTGTTTCATGTTTATTTGAAATTATAAAATGGGCAACATAGCACCCGCCACGCACGGCGAGCTGTGGTGATCTAATCTTTTAAATTGGCCCGCAAGAATTCGCGGTTCATGCGGGCGATGTGCGTAATCGAAATGCTTTTCGGACATTCCATTTCGCATGCCTGCGTATTGGTACACGAACCGAAGCCGAGTTCGTCCATTTTGGCGACCATCGCTTTGGCACGCCGCGCTGCTTCGACCTTTCCTTGCGGCAGCAGCGCCAACGAACTGACGCGCGACGAGACGAACAACATCGCCGAACCGTTCTTACACGTCGCCACGCAAGCGCCGCAACCTACGCACGCCGCTGCATCCATACTTTCGTCCGATTTTTCTTTCGGAACAGGAATGGCATTGGCATCGGGCACGCCGCCGGTATTGACCGAAATAAAACCGCCGGCCTGTAGAATCTTGTCGAATGCGCTACGATCGACAATCAAATCCTTAATGACAGGGAAGCCCCGGCTTCGCCACGGTTCTATGGTAATGATGTCGCCGTCTTTGAATCTGCGCATGTGCAATTGGCAAGTGGTTACGTCGTCATCGGGGCCGTGTGCGCGACCATTGATATAAAGTGAGCACATGCCGCAGATCCCTTCGCGGCAGTCGTGGTCGAAGACCACGGGGTCGCCGCCTCTACAGCCTTTGCTGACGGCCACCGGCTCGTTACCATGCCGGATTAACCGGTCGTTGAGGATATCCATCATTTCGAGGAACGACGTATCGGCAGAAATGTTTTCAATCGTATATGTTTCAAATTTACCTTTTGCTTTAGCGTTGGCTTGTCGCCAGATTCTGAGTGTAAAATTCATGGTGATAAAATTTATTTGTTTGTTTGTCGGTAATAATAATGGGGGGCATACCGAGAAGTTAGTCTTTATAATTGCGTGTTGACGGTTTCACAAACTCGTAGTTCAGCGCTTCTTTATGCAGTTCCGGCTCGGCATCGGGGCCTTTGTATTCCCATGCGGAGACGTACATATAATTATTGTCGTCGCGCAGGGTTTCGCCGTCTTCGGTTTGCATTTCTTCGCGGAAATGTCCGCCGCATGATTCCCGACGGTTCAGCGCATCAAGCGCCATCAGTTCGCCTAACTCAAAAAAGTCGGCTACGCGCGCGGCCTTTTCTAATTCCTGATTAAATTCACCGGGTTCGCCGGGCACATATACGTTTTCCCAAAATTCCTTGCGGAGCGTGCGGATTTCCTCGATGGCCTTTTTCAATCCGGCTTCGTTGCGCGCCATGCCTACGTTGTCCCACATAATTCGTCCGAGGCGCTTATGATAGTAGTCGACCGTTTGGGCGCCTTTTACGGCAAGGAGTTTATTCATTTTATCGCATACAGCGCGTTCGGCTTCCACAAAGGCCGGATGGTTCGTATCCGCTTTTTTCTTCTGAATTTTGCCGGCCAGATAATCGCCGATGGTGTAAGGCAGGATAAAATAGCCATCGGCCAATCCCTGCATCAGTGCCGAGGCGCCGAGGCGGTTACCTCCGTGGTCGCTAAAATTGGCTTCGCCTACGGCATACAGGCCGGGAATGGTGGTCATCAAATTGTAATCGACCCACAGACCGCCCATGGTATAGTGGATAGCAGGATAAATCATCATCGGCTCTTCGTAGGGATTGACGTCAGTGATTTTTTCATACATCTGGAAAAGGTTGCCGTAGCGCTGCTCGATCACTTTTTTGCCCAGCCGTTTGATGGCGGTCGAAAAGTCAAGGAACACGGCCAATCCCGTTTCGTTGACGCCAAAGCCGGCGTCGCAACGTTCTTTTGCCGCTCTCGAAGCCACATCTCGCGGCACTAAGTTACCGAATGCCGGATAGCGGCGTTCGAGGTAGTAGTCGCGTTCGTCTTCGGGGATTTGCGAGGGGTTGATTTGTTTGCTTCGCAACTTTTCGACGTCTTCTTTTTTCTTTGGTACCCAAATGCGACCGTCGTTGCGTAGCGATTCGGACATGAGCGTCAGCTTCGACTGCTGTTCGCCGTGTACAGGGATACAAGTCGGGTGGATTTGCGCAAAGCACGGATTGGCAAAGCATGCGCCTTTCTTATAGCTGCGCCACGCCGCCGATCCGTTACTGTTCATGGCATTGGTCGAAAGGAAAAAGACATTGCCGTAGCCGCCGGTGGCCAGCACTACGGCATGGGCGGCATGGCGTTCGATATCGCCGGTTACCAGATTGCGGGCGATGATGCCTTTTGCTTCACCGTCGATAACGATGAGGTCGAGCATTTCATGACGGGGGAATGCCGTTACCTGTTTTTTTGAAATGGCGCGATTCAGAGCGGCATATGCGCCGAGCAGCAACTGCTGGCCGGTTTGTCCGCGGGCATAAAATGTACGGCTCACCTGTGCGCCGCCGAACGATCGGTTGTCGAGCAATCCGCCGTAATCGCGGGCAAACGGAACGCCCTGCGCCACGCACTGGTCGATGATCAAGTTGCTCACTTCGGCCAAACGGTATACATTGCCTTCGCGACTGCGGTAGTCGCCGCCTTTGATGGTGTCATAAAACAGGCGATAGACGGAGTCGTTATCGTTTTGGTAATTTTTCGCGGCGTTGATCCCGCCTTGCGCGGCAATCGAGTGTGCGCGGCGCGGCGAGTCGCTGATGCAAAAAACCTTTACATTGTACCCCAGTTCTCCGAGCGAAGCCGCCGTCGAAGCGCCTCCCAGCCCTGTTCCTATGATAATAATATCCAATTTCCGTTTATTGGCGGGACTCACCACCCGGATATGCGATTTATGATTTGTCCACTTTTCCGCTAATCCCCCTTCGGGCATTTTAGCACTTAATTTTTCGGTCATACTTATTAATTACTGTTTGTTTTTTTAGTTTGTTTCGATAGCAAAATAGCATGAAAATTTTCTGCAAAAGTAACTATTTTTAAGGAGAGAAAAAAATTAATTGATCTAAAGGGTGCATTTCAAATTGTCGCAAACCCGGCTTATCGTAGCCGTCATTGCGAGGGCGAAGCCCGAAGCAATCCACTGCGTGCGCTCCGGTCGAGAGATTCCTCCCTCCGCACCCTGCGGGTGCTCCGGTCGGAATGACGGCCGCTTTTAAAGGGAGAGCGCGGTAGGGCGGCGGCGCAGCCGCCGCCCTACCGCGCTCCAATCACTTTTCGCCACCCCGTCATTCCGAGCGAAGCGAGGAACGAAGCAGGAGGAATCTCCTCAGCCGCCGCCCAACCGCTCTCCAATCACTTTTCGCCGCCCCGTCATTCCGAACTGCGAGGAACGAAGCAGGAGGAATCTCCTCATACCTGCACCCCGACTATTCATTTTGAACCTTTATTCTATAAAGCACGGCATACAGCACCGGCACAATCATCAGCGTGATGATGGTGCCGACTGTCAGTCCGCCCATGAAGACGACGGCTAAGGAGCCGAAAAGGACGTCGGAGAGGAGTGGTATCATGCCCACGATAGATGTGGCGGCGGCCATGACTACCGGACGGAATCGCGACGAGGAGGCCATCAACAGGGCGTCGACCGGGGGCATGCCCGCGCGGGTAAGGTGCATGACTTTTTCGAGCAGCACGATGCCGTTGCGAATCATCATCCCTATTAAGCCTAAGGAGGCGACGATGGCGACAAAGCCAAATTCCTTGCCGCTAATCAGTAGCCCGCCGACAATCCCGATAGAGGCCAGAGGGATGCAGAGGACGATAATGAGCGGCTTCCGGAGATCTTTAAACAGCATGAGAAGGATGACGAACATCAGCACAATCGACACCGGCACGCCGGCAAACAGGTAGCGTGTTGATTCGGCTTTGGCCTGCGCTTCGCCGCGCCACGACAGTTCGTAGCCGTCGGGTAATGGTATTTGTTCGATTTTCTCGCGGATGGCCTTCCGCGATTGGGCGGGGGTGTAGCCGAACATGTTATTGCATTGGGCGCAGATCGCTCGTTTGCCTTCGACCCGTCGGATTACGGGGTCTTCCCAATGCAGAAAAAGGCTGTCGCTGACCTGACTTAAAAAGGTTGGCTGCAGGATATCCGAAATGATAGCCGACCGGTCGCGGCTGCCTGTCATCAGCCCGACAACTGTTTCTTGATTCAATGTCGAGAGCGACGGCATGGCTTTTAGTATCGGGATATTCGACAGGTCGTCGAGGGGGCGGCTGCTTATGCCGGTGGTGCGCAGCAACAGCGGCGCGGCGGTCGCGCCGTTGTGATACGAGCCTACGGGAATGCCGTCGGTAGCCGCCAGCAGCGAGCGGGCAATGTCGGCGCGAGAAACGCCGGTGTAGCGTGATACGGGCTGGTTGTATTTCACCGTAAACACCGGCGCTTCAGGCTCCCAATTATTCGTAACCAACATCACCGACGGTTCCTCGCGCATGATGGCTTCCGCCTGCGCCGACAGCGCTTTCAGCGTCGCCGGGTCGGGACCGCTGAATAGCGCTTCTATCGGGAAGGGTTTGTACATTAGATTGTATTTTTTGATGCGGACGTAGGCCTGCGGATAGTTTTCCGACAGTTCTTTCTGCAGGGCCGGCAACGCTTGCTGCAACGCTTCGGGCGTGGTGAAATCGACAATCAGTTCGCCGTACGAGAGCGACGGTTCGGCCAATGACCGCACGAGATTGTAACGAAACGGCGTCCCGCCATAGCTCGACGTAACATGCCGCACATCGTTCCGCGCAAGCAACTGTTGTTCCATGCACTGTAAATCGGCTTTCACTTTATGGCTGTGCGTCCCTTCGGGCATCTTGTATTCGATATACGCTTGTTCGTATGTGAAATCGGGGAAAAATCCCTGTCGCACGAACCCGAACCCGAAGGCGGTCAATGCAAGCAGCGCCACGACAGCTGCCAGCGTATAGAAACGGTGCGAGAGCATAAAATAAAGCATTCGCCGTAGCCCGACGTAGAATTTTCCGGTAAATAATTCCGCTTCGCTGCGCGTCGGTTTGTTCTTCCGCAGGAAAATATCGGCCTGTACAGGCGCCAGCGTAACGGACAATATCCAACTGATAATAAGCGATACGGCCAGTACAATAAACATGTCGCGCACATATATGCCGGCCATGTCGGGCGAGAGGAATATCGGGAAGAAGGCGAGGATGGCAATCAGCGTAGCGCCGAGGAGCGGCAGGGCTGTTTTGCGGGCGGTGTCGGTCAGGTACTGCATTCGCGGGACGCCGCGCTGCCGGTCGACCAGAATGCCGTCGACGACGACCACCGCATCGTCGACCAGCATCCCTAAAGCCAGCACCAGCGCTCCCAGCGAAACCCGCTGCAGTGTGCCGTCGCACAGGTTGAGGATAATGAACGAGCCGAGGACGATGACCAATAAATTAGTCCCCAAAATAACGCCGCTTCGGAAACCCATCGTCAGCATCAGGACGAAGGTAACAATCACAATCGCCTCCAGCAGGTTTCGCAGGAAGATACGGATGGCGTCATTCACGCGGTCGGATTGGAAAAAGACCTTATGAAATTCGATGCCTAACGGGATGCTGCCCGCCTGCACTAATTGTTCCAAGCGTTTTTCGACGGCTTTACCTACTTTGGTGATATCGTGTCCGGGCGCCATCGACACCGCCAGCCCGATAGCGCCCCGCCCGTCGTAGCGCATACTTTGGCGCGCCGGATCGACAATACCGTAGTGGACAGTTGCCATATCGCCCAGTCGAAGCTGGTCGTCTTCATGCCCTTTGATAAGCAGGTTTTCGATGTCTTCGATGCGGCTGTAACGATCGGTTACTTCTACCCGCATCCTGTTATTTCCGCTTTGGAAATAGCCGGGGTACACCATTTGATTCTGGGCGCGGATCGTCTGTATCAGCTCATAAAAGTGGATGCCCAGATGCGCCAGCCGATCCTGCTTAATGTCGATGTAAATGCACGGTTTCTGTTCGCCGCAAGTAGCTACTTTACCTGCGCCCTCGACGGTTTGCAAGTCCTGTTTAATCTTTTCAATACAGTCATTAAATTCATCGTCGGAAAAACCGTCTTTGGTGAAGACATAGAACAGGCCGTAGACATCGCCGAAGTCGTCCATCACTACGGGTTTTTGCGCTTCGGGCGGCAGGTCGGGAAGGAGGTCATTGACCTTGCGGCGCAGGATGTCCCAATGTTGCTGGATTTCCTTTTCGGGCATGGTTCCATCGAGCGTTACCTGTATAATCGACACATCGACGGACGATTTGGATTCGACCGCGCCAAGGCCGGTCATCGAGCGGATGGCCTTTTCCAGCGGGTCGGTAACATGCAGTTCTACCTCATGCGCCGATGCGCCCGGATAAACCGTTACCACCTGCGCTATCCGCACGATCAGTTCGGGGTCTTCCATTTTCCCCATATCGAAAAACGCAAACGCGCCGCCTACAATGAGCGTAACGACCAAAAACCAGACCAGCAGCCGGTTTTTTAATGCTAACTTCGCCGGATTCATTTACCGCAGCCCTCCTGTATTCGTCTTGCTTACGGGCAGTAACGGACGTACCGTCATCCCCTCCTTAATCGAGTGTACGCCTGCCACAACAACCAACTCCCCGGCCGCCAGCCCGCCGGTAATGGTAATGTAGCCGTCGCTCCGCAATGCGCCTGTGCGCACCGGTCGTGCGGTCAGCGGGCAGTCAGCCGATACGAACAGCCAGACGCAGGGATTCCCGTCGCGCTCAAACAACGCCTCGACGGGAATTTCATAGACCTCGTCCTGCTCCGGACGGAAGTGAATGGTTACTTCAGCGCTCATGCCGGCGGCTAATGTTACGCGGCGGGCGTCAGTTATCCGAAAGACTGCCCTGTATAACTGGTTGGCATTGCCCTGTGGCATCAGTTCAATCAACTCCAGCGGCAGCGCGTATCCGGGACGGGTCAACACTTCGGCATCGAAGCCTATAAAGTCGTGCCGACGGGCATAGTCGCGTATCGACAGGTTGGTCTCGATTTGCCATTCATCATTTCCGACCAGGGTAATCACGGGCATTCCCGCGTTGACCGTTTCGCCCTCCCGATGAATTTTCGTCCGGACATATCCGTCGAACAGGGCTTTGAGGCGGGTATCGGCCAGCTGGTTTTTATGATTGTCGTATTTGGCGGCGATTTGCTCCAGCCCGTAGACGGCCTGTTCATAGTCGCTTTTTGTCGCGCTGCCGCGCCGGTAGAGCTCTACGATCCGCTCCGATGCGGCTTTCGTCTGGTTGTATTCCGCTTCGGTGGCCGACAGTTGCACGCGGTAGTCCCGCGCATCCAACTCGGCAATCACCGTTCCTTTACGGACAAATGCACCTTCGGCATAAGGTAACCGCGCAATCGTCCCCGCCACGCGGAAAGCCAGACTCGCTTCGTCCCCCGTCCGCACTTTTCCCGGATACACCGACAGTCGTCCGCCGCCCGACAGCCGCACCGTGTCGATTTTGGCCGTCCGCACAATTGCTTCCGGCGTCCCTCCGCTCCTCCCGCATGAGGTTAATAGGAGTAATATGGCTAATATGATGGTGTGTTTCATAATGGATCTTGGATATTTGTCTGAACTGTGATTTCTATGATTAATGTGATTTCTATGATTTCTCTTTCTCCTGTTGCCTGCCGCCGCAGGCAATTTCTAATTCTATCGTATCCAGTACTGGTTTCGTCCCAGCAGGCCGCTTCGGTCGAGTGAGCCGCGCAGCTGGAGTTTGCCGGTTTGGGGGTTGAAGCGGATGGTGGCGTGGTATTGCTTGCCGGTTTCGGGGTCGAGCACGTAGCCGCCTTTCAGGATGTCCTTGTGTACCTTCATATCCCGGATGATGATAAGCCCTTGCAGGGGACTGCCTTTGTCGTCGCCTTCGCACTTGTCGCACACGGCGTCGGCGTAGCGGAACATTTTTTCGATCTTCCCATAATACAACCCGTCGTCACCCTGATAGATGTTGACCAATGCCCGGACTTCGCCCGTTTTATCGTCTACCGTTTTCCACGCTCCCAAAATCGACGCTACCTGCGCCCGCGCCGGCAACCCGCATCCAACCACCATGAGTACCCATAGAAGGAATATTGTACGTATATCTTTCATTGTTGTCGCTATTTTTTGCACAAAAATACAATTTTAAAATGAACCATGCGCTACACAACAGGCAGGAGCAACCTGCGTAGCCCTCTATGGCTTTTTGTGTCGCCTCCGTAGCATTGCCTCAAACGTTCCTCAAACGTTCTCCATGAAGCAACACTTATATTTATAATATGTCATCCCTTCGGAATTTTTGAAACCCGAAGGGCAATCATAAAAATCATAGTTCAGACAGCAGCCCCCGCAGGCATATTCTACGCTTCACATTTTTTACGCAAATTGAAGACTTAAAAACGTGATTTGTGGTATGCCCTATTTATTAACTTTGTATATTTGCAGTATTATAATACTATTAATTTATGTTTTTATATTATTAACATCAACATCGTAAACACTTTGTAATACAAATGTTGATTTTTTGTAATGACCGGTCGCTATTTTTGTACGAAATTTTGCTAAACATACATATAAACTATTTAAAAGAAATGATATGAAAAAGATAATAAAAAAAGCAGGGGGGATATGCCTGTTGTTTTTTGGGGTATTGTGTGTCGGGTGCGCAGACGAGCTGGTCGACCCCGTGGTGGTGACGCAGGTGGTCGTCAGCGAAACCGTTGTAACCCTCGATCCGGGCGAAACGGTGCAGCTTACCGCTACAGTAACACCCGATAATGCCGGGAATAGAACGGTTTTCTGGAAAAGCATGAATGATAAAATCGCCACGGTAGACAACGGTCTTATTCGAGCCGAAGCGCCCGGGACGGTTACGATTGTGGCGCTGGCTTATTCTAATGCCGAGGCGCGTAGCGAAGTAACGGTGACGGTTACCGGCGTTCCCGAAGATCTGGCGGCAGCGGTCGCGGGGACGTATATCGGCGATGTAACGATGGGCGGGAGTACGCTCGCTACCGATGTGGAAGCGACCCTGACGG
>JAIRKX010000229.1 GCA_031259805.1 Prevotellaceae bacterium
CACATACCGTACCTAACGGCACGGCGGGATGGCGACGGCATCCGTTTTCTACCGACAGGGCGTACCTAACGGCACGCTTCTTTATTTTCATATAGTTCTTAACTCTTAGTTCTTAGTTCATTGTGTTGCGTCATTCCGACCGCACTCAGCGGAGGAATCTGCTCCTTGACGCAAGGCCGTGCAAAGCGCCCTGTGCAGGGAATTTTCTATCAACCAGTGAAAACGAATATATTTTAGATGCGTCAGCCCAGGGGTGCGGAGCAGGGCATGCAGGATGATCCGCTACAGCATACACACCATCATTAAAATTAATTTTCGGAAAATGCTGCCCGGGAAAAACACTACCTTTGCCACATGAAACCAACCAAAGAAGGATTTGCCGTTTCTAACGGCGCACAGATTCATTACGAGGTCTATGGCGCAGGATTGCCGCTGGCGCTGCTGCACGGCAACAGCGAAGATAGCCGGTATTTCGACCGGCAAATCCCGTTTTTTGCGACGCACTACACGGTGGTGGCCATCGACAGCCGGGCGCATGGGCAATCGACGCGCGGCGACCGTCCGCTCGATTTCCACACCATGGCCGACGACGTCGTGGCGACGCTCGACCATCTGTCGATCACGCAGGCGGCCTTGTTAGGCTTCAGCGACGGCGGCAACACGGCGCTCCACGTAGCCCTGACTGTGCCGGAGCGAGTGCGGGCGCTTATTCTGGCCGGCGCAAATCTGTTCCCGAAAGGAATGACACGGAGCGCGTATGCGCAGGTTCTGGCCGGATATATCGGCTACAGGGCCGGCGGACTATTTTCGTCCTGTGCACGCGCCGCCGCCGAACGATGGGCGTTAATGGCCTTCCACCCGAAACTGACGCCCGACGACCTGGCCCCGCTATGCATCCCTATCCTCGTCATCGCCGGGGAACACGACATGATTCGCCAAACCCACACCCGCCTGATAGCCTCCGCCATCGACAATGCCACCCTGCGCATCATCCCCAACGCCGGCCACTTCATAGCCGATAAAATGCCCGACCTATTTAACCGAACGGTAGAAGCGTTTTTGAAAAGCACAGAGTACAGCGGTACAAGCGATGAAAACAAAGGAAAATAGAGAGTGAATCAGAAATTAAAAAGTCATACAATAGCGCCCTGCACCCGGCGCCCTGCACATCCCTTACTAATCAACGAACCCAATGTTAATTGTTAATTATTAATTGTTAATTGTTAATGCTTACCTATCAACGAGCCCAAAAAAATACAGGTCAAGATATATCATTTTTGCCCGTAGCGCACGGCTCATTCGTATCGTAGCGCTTCAATAGGGTCTAATCGTGCGGCGCGTATCGCCGGTATGAGTCCTGAGGCAATGCTGACAAGGAAACAGAGCGTAACTCCAAGCAACATCCACAGCCACGGGATGACGAACGAGGCCTCGATGAGTGCTGCAATGACGTTGCCAATGATGATGCCTAATACAATCCCCATCAGCCCGCCCAATTGCCCGATAACGATGGACTCAAACAGAAACTGCTGCCGGATGGTGCGCGAGCGGGCGCCTATGGCCTTGCGTGTGCCGATTTCGCGGGTACGTTCGTTGACCGATACCAGCATGATATTCATCAGCCCGACGGCCGCGCCGAGCAGCGTGATCAGTCCGATGACGGCGGCCACCAGCGTCGCCCAGCCCATAAAATCCAGCATCATCTCGGCTATCGCGTCACTGCGTTCGATATTGAAATCCGTTTCGTCGTATGGCGACAGGCGGCGGATCAGCCGGAACAACCCTTCGGCCTCCTCAATCGCGATGTCGGCATGGTCGGGGTTCAGGGGATTAATCTCCATGTAAAAATTCTGATTCGGAGTACCGAATACACTACGGGCGTTGCTTACGGGGATAATAATCCGGCGGTCGATGCTTCCGCCGAACGCCGAACCTTTGGATTTCAGCGTCCCGATGACGCGATAGCGATTGCCGGCCAGAATCACATGTTCGTTTACCGGATTTTTCCCTTTAAACAGCGTCGTTACCAAATCGTTTCCGATGATGGTTACGAACGAGGCATTGTCGATGTCGTAGGGCATAAAATTGCGCCCCATGTTGATTTCAAGGCCTTCGGCCATCAGGTAATCTTCATTTGTCCCTTCTACGCCGATATTCGGGTTAGTGCGTTCCGAATTGTATTTCACGGTGGCGCCGCCCGTCACCCATGTGTTAATCGCCACCCCCGCCGGAATCGTATACCGTTCCTTAAACTCCATTGCCTGCTGGTAGGTGATATGGCTGTAACTGCGTTTGCGGATGCGTTTGTTCATAATCTGGAAATTCCGCCCCCAGCTTTGGATGGTAAACGTGTTTGCTCCCATATCGTTAAAACTGGTCGCAATCGAACTTTTGATGGCATCGACGGCCGTCAGGATACCGACCAGCGACATAATGCCTATGGCAATAACCAGAATGGTCAGGCCTGTGCGAAGCCGGTTGGTGCGCACCGCCGTGAGCGACACGCTGAAATTTTCACGTAACAGGGCAATTGCTTTCATATAGACGTTAGAGGGTTAAATAAATAAACAGTGTTCCGGACGACGGAATCCGGCCAGCCATTCGGTAATGTTCATCACCTGCTTGCCTGCGGGTTGCAGGTGGGTGATGGCGATAAACCCGCGTCCGCACGCGACTTTCAGGAAACGTTTACCGTCTGTGCAGAGTGTGCCGGGCTGGTGATCGTGCAACATGTTGTCGCACGTAGCGGCAAGGATTTTGATCGGCGTAACCGTCTCCGTTTCGCGGTGCAGCAGGGAGGCTGTGGCGGCTGGCGAGGGCGACAGTCCGCGTATCCGGTTATATACGGCTTCCGCCGGCTGATGCCAGTCGATTTGTCGCGTTTCTTTCGTAATCTTCGGCGCCTCTTTCCGTTCTCCTTCGGGAATGAGCGGCTGCGGTACGGCGTGCACCGTCCCGTCTGCAATGGCGTCGACCGTCCGGAGCACAAGGCGCATACCCATTTCCATCAGGCGGTCGTGCAGTTGGCCGGCATTTTCGTCGTCGGCAATGGCGGTCGATTCGCTGAAAATAAGGCATCCCGTATCCATATTTTTATCAATGAAAAACGTCGTTACGCCGGTTTGCTTTTCGCCGTTCATAATCGCACGGTTGATGGGCGCCGCGCCGCGGTACTGCGGCAGCAGCGAGGCATGCAAGTTGAATGTTCCACAAGGCGGCATGGAAAAAACGGCTTCGGGTAGCATCCGGAATGCAACGACTACAAACACATCGGCCTGCCACTCCCGAAGCCGGCGGAGGAACTCGTCATCGCACAAATGTTCGGGCTGCGCCAGCGGCAAGCCATGTGTCAGCGCAAACGTTTTTACCGCCGACGCCTGCAAACGACGGCCGCGACCTGCCGGACGGTCGGGTACAGTAACGACACCGGCTATCCGATAGCCCCCGTCGAACAAGGCTCTCAACGGCGCTACGGCAAATTCGGGCGTGCCCATATAGACGATACGAAGCGGCATAGTGTGGAGGGTTTAGGGTTCTATATCGGAGGACGTCGGGTCGGCCGGTTCATCATTTGCAACGGCTTTATTCCGTGTCAACTTTTTGAAAATAGCCTTGAACACGGTCATGTACTTGTCGGCATTCAGCAACGCGGAGTCGGTCGTCGCTTTATACGTCAGGAAAATGCCGATGGGCAGCAGGATACACGACGAAATCCACGTGCCGAATGTCGGATCCCATGCGCCGTCGCGCGACAACCGCCGTCCGGTAATGTCAATGACCCAATAGATAATGAAAAAGAAGATGGATACAACCGTGGGCATCCCCAGCCCGCCTTTGCGGATAATAGCGCCCAACGGCGCGCCGATAAAGAAGAATATCAGACAGGCAATCGACAGAGCGAACTTGCTGTTCCATTCGATGCGCATCCGTCGGTACGAGTAGTGGCTTTGCTCCTGTTCGGCGGTGAACGTCGCGATTTGCGCCAGCATCCGGTCTGTTCCGCTTTTGGCTTGCTGCGCGGCTTTCAATTGCTTTTCGACCGGCAACACACGAAACAGCGAGTCGAACGGGGCCGTATAAATATACCGGCTCTGCGTTGCCGAATCCATCTCGAAGCCGCGGGGAATAAAGCTTGCATTGAATATCGATTGCACAAACCGATCGCGGTTGGCCGTCAGCAACGACCCTAACGAGTCCTCCAGAAACGACAGGCGGACGATGTTGAGCGTTTGGGCGTCGTCGCGAAACCGCGAGCCGTCGCTACGCTTGAAATCATAGCCTTCGAGCGGCATCAGCACAATCTGCTCGTTAAACAGTCGCCGCTGGAACGGGAAGGTTGTATCGGTTCGCGAGCGGCGTTCGCCCTCCTCGTATGTTTCCCCGTTGTAAAGGGTAAACACCACATGCTGCTTGTTTTGCGTCAGGCGGATGTAACCCGAATCGGCGAGGGTTACGTTGGTATTGCCTTTTTTGGTGCGGTGGTCGTAAAACATAATATCGTGCATCAGCCCGCTCTTCTCGTCCTGCCGGCTGACGAACAGGGTAATGTTTTCAATGCCGTTGTAGAACACGCCGGCGGGGATTTTAATCTCTTCCCGCTTTTGCTTAATGTCGTACAGCGTAGTCCGGATGCGGAAGTTGGCATAAGGAATCAAATTATTTGCCGCGAAAAACGCCCCGATACTAATCACCACCGACAGTACCATCAACGGTCGCAGAATCCGCTGTAAGGGGATGCCGGTAGCTTTCATCGCCAACAGTTCATTATTTTCCCCAAAACTCCCCATCGTCATAATCGACGACAACATGGTAGACAGCGGCAGGGCCAGCGGCACAAACGACGCCATCGCCCAAAACATAAACTCACACACCACACCTACCGACAGCCCCTTGCCTATCAACTCGTCGATATATACCCACAGGAACTGCAACAACAGCACAAAGAGGACGATGAAGAACGTCAACGCCATCGGGCCAAAATAGGCTCTGAGTATGAATTTATCTAATATTCTCAAGGGTTATTTGTCTTTTTGTTGCAGGAGGGCGGCGTTTTCACGGAGTAATTTTTCGATGAGCCGGTCTTTTTCGTCGATCACCTGTTTGTACCGGTCGATGGTTTTCTCTTTTTCATCGATTTGCCGTTCCTTGTCGCGGAGTTCTTCGAGCACTTCGTCTTCCAGTTTCATTTCTTCCCGTTTGTCTTCGTCTTCCATTGCGGCGCGCAGCTGGCGAATGATGTGGCGGTATTCTTCCGGGTATTCGTCTTCTTTGACATTGAGGATATGGTGATCTTTCGTGCGGTTTTCCTGGTCGAAGATGCTCAGTAGCTTTTCGAGGTCGTTGCGGCGGTACGATTTGAGCTGGTTGATCTGCACAATCCACGAGCGATGATGCAGACTGGAGATAAATTCGTTGTTGGCCGGCAGCTCTTCGCCGGTCGTTACGTCTTTTACGCCGTAATCGACTGCCAGCACCGGTCGTTCGGGCAGGTCGATGCCGTAATTGAGGAAGTAGATGCAGTATATCTGGCGGGCTTTGTTTTTCGCTTCGCCATACACGTTTTCTGCGTTCTGGTATTGAGCGCCCAAATAGCGGCGGAAGCGCATAATGTCCGACAGCAGTTTGGCTTTTTGCATTTCGATGATTACGGTTTTATAGCCGGCAGGCGTCGCGATTTTGGCGGTAAAGTCGAGGCGGTAGACGGTAAGAATCGTGGCTTCTTCTATTATCTGCTTCCGTGTGCGCTCCTGCGGCAGAAATTCCAGTTCCAGAATTTCCTCCCCGATAATCGCCGAAATCAGGGATTTCGCCACCTTGTTGTCTTCCATCATATATTTGAAGACGACGTCGTAAATGGGATTTGCAATGTGCATACTTATATTCTTATTCTGTTGCGCAAAGATAGGAAAATTTTAACGGTCATGGACGATGGCTGCCAGTAATTCGTCCGACGCGATATTGGGCAGGGTTACAATCAGCGCGGGCGTGCGCGCCATGGCACGACGGATGGTAAACAGAGCGCCGTCGTTACGCGCCCAGCTGCGACGGGCTATTCCGTTAGTAACATCCCAGAATAACATGCTTTTCAGCCGGCGATCGGCCTCGTCGCTGCCGTCGAGCGTAAGCCCGAAGCCGCCGTTAATGACTTCGCCCCAGCCTACGCCGCCGCCATTGTGGATAGATACCCATGTGGCGCCGCGGAACGAGTCGCCAATCACGTTTTGTATAGACATATCGGCCGTGAAGCGCGAGCCGTCGTAGATGTTTGACGTTTCGCGGTAAGGCGAATCCGTGCCCGACACATCGTGATGGTCGCGCCCGAGTACTACCGGCGCGCTGATTTCCCCTGCACGGATAGCCGCGTTCATTCTTTCGGCAATCCGAATGCGGCCTTCGCCGTCGGCATACAGGATGCGCGCTTGCGACCCGACAACCAGATTATGCTGCGACGCTGCGCGAATCCATTGTATATTATCTTCTAATTGCGGACGGATGCACGCGGGCGCCGTGCGGTAGAGGTCTTCCAGCACATCGAGTGCAATCCGGTCGGTAACGGCCAGATCCGACGCCTTGCCCGAAGTGCACACCCACCGGTACGGGCCAAATCCGTAATCGAAAAACAACGGCCCCATGATATCCTGAATATACGAACGGTATTTAAAATCGCCGTTGGGCTGCAGCACATCCGCTCCGGCGCGCGACGCTTCGAGGAGAAAAGCATTGCCGTAATCAAAAAAATACATCCCGCGGTCGGCCAGCGTATTGATGGCCGCCACTTGCCGGCGCAACGACGCTGCGACCTTTTCTTGAAACACCGCCGGCTCTTCGGCCATCAGGCGGTTCGCTTCGTCGAACGACACATCGACCGGATAATAACCGCCGGCATACGGATTATGCAACGACGTCTGGTCGCTGCCGATGTCGGGGCGGATATTTTCCCGTACTAACCGTTCCCATAAATCGACCACATTGCCCTGATAGGCGATCGACACCGTTTCCCGATTGGCCATCGCTTTGCGGATGCGCGGTAGCAGACGGTCAAGGTCGGTGTACACCTCGTTAACCCACCCCTGCGAATAGCGGGTTTGCACGGCCTTCGGGTTGATTTCCGCCACTACGCCGACAATACCTGCCACCACCGCCGCCTTCGGCTGTGCACCCGACATGCCGCCAAGCCCACTGCTGACAAACAGTTTTCCGCCTGCCTCCCTGTCGCTCGATTTCATCACGCGACGCACGGCGTTCATCACCGTAATGGTTGTGCCGTGAACAATCCCCTGCGGCCCGATGTACATAAACGAACCGGCAGTCATCTGCCCGTATTGCGAAACACCCAGCGCATTAAATTTCTCCCAGTGGTCTTTACTCGAATAATTGGGAATGACCATACCATTGCTCACCACCACGCGCGGCGCGTCCCTGTGCGACGGGAACACTCCCAGCGGATGTCCCGAATAAAGCGCCAGCGTTTGCTCGTCGGTCATCGTAGCGAGGTATTGCATCGTCAGCAGGTACTGCGCCCAATTTTGGAACACGGCCCCGTTGCCGCCGTACGTAATCAACTCGTGCGGATGCTGCGCTACGGCCTCGTCGAGGTTATTGCTCAACATGTGCATAATAGTAGCCGCCTGCAACGAGCGGTGCGGGTACTCATGCACCGGACGTGCATATATTTTATAGTCGGGACGAAAGCGGTACATATAAATTCGCCCGTATTGCTCCAGTTCGCGGTAAAATTCCGGCGCCAGCGTAGCGTGGTGTTTAGCGGGAAAATAGCGTAGCGCATTCTTTAACGCCAGTATTTTTTCGTCCCCCGTTAATATCTCCTTCCGTTTCGGCGCATGATTAATAGCCGGATCGTAGACTTTTGGCAGAGGTAACTCATCGGGAATCCCCTGCAATAAAAATTGCTGAAATTGTGCAGTAGTCATATTTTTTTTAATCTTACACAAAGATACGGGAAAATTAGGAATTGCCCTTTCGGGCATACATATCAACAGCGCGACGCCATCTATATACCCTTCGGACCGGAAGCGCCGGCAGATGGTTCCGCCGGCGCTTCCGATCGTTGCATTTCCTGTGAAAAAGTCCCGACGTGTCCGGAATGAGCGCCAATTGTCTCGAGACTTTAGTCGAAAGACTCGAGACTCTAACCAACAGACACGAGACTATTGGCCAAAGACACGAGTCTATGGCCAAAGACACGAGTCTTTCGATCAGAGACACGAGTCTTTTGATCAGAGACACGAGTCTTTTGGTCAAAGACACGAGACTATTGGTACTCATTCCGGACACTTCGGTTCGTTGCGGCGTCTTGTTAACCATATTTATTAATTTAATACGTAATTGCTTATGAGTAGAACTCAGCCAATACGAGATGCGGATTATATCGC
>JAIRKX010000023.1 GCA_031259805.1 Prevotellaceae bacterium
GTACGGTAGCCGCCGGTGACGGTAGTGCCGCCGGTGTCGTCGGTGTACCAGTCAATGGTGCAGCCGGCGCAGTCGGCGGGCGGGGTGGCGCTGAAAGCCACCGTGCCGGCGCCGCAGCGTGTATTAGCGCTTGCATCGGTGGGCGCCGCCGGTGTAAGATTTACCGTTACCACGGCTTCGTCAGACTTCACCGTACACGCGCCGCTCGACACTTCGACCCAAAAAGCCGTATTGGCAGTTAAGGCGCCGGTGGTGTAGTTGGCCGTGGTGCCGCCGCTACCCGTGGTCACATCGTTGCCGTCAATGTCCTTCCACTGGTAGGCCGTGGCGCCCGGCGCCACCACGCTCAGGGTTACTGTGCCGCCTACACAGACATCCGCGTTGGCGGGCTGGTTGGTGATGACCGGTTTCGTATCTACCGTGCCGGTTACCGGCAGGCGCGTGTCGCTCACGCAGCCGGTGGCGTTATCCCGCGCCTGTGCGTAGTAGGTCGTGGACGCGTTGATGGTTGGCGAGAACGAGTTTACGCCGTCGCCGTCGGTGACGATATTGCCGCCGGTGGAGGCGTCGTACCAGTCAATCGTGCAATCAGCGGGTGCGGTGGCGCTGAAAGTAACCGTGCCGGCTTCACAGCGTGTATTGCTGCTCGCATCGGTGGGCGTCGCAGGCAGGTCGTTCACCGTAACCGCCTGCGTGTTACTTCTCACCACACAGCTCGTAGTGGCGTCGGTTGCCACTACCGTATAAGCGCCTGAAGCCGTAATCGGGAAGTTCAACGGCGCACCGGCGCCGCTGAGCGGCACGCCGACGGCTTGTGTCAAATCATTTTGCAGTTGATACGTATAGCCTGTTTCACCGAAGCAACTGAGCGCGGCGGACGAAGCGCACTGCGTAGCATCGCCCGACAACACAGGCGCCGCCGGCACCGGCGTAACGGCAATCGTCACACAGGCGCTGTCTAAGCAACCGTGCTCGTTGACAACCCGTACGCAGACCGTTATGTTCCCCGAATCGGGCATCGTAACCGCATAGCTGTTGGAAACCTCAAATGTGCAAGTGGCGCTGCCGAACAGGCAGTCGTATTCGGTCGGATCGTCATTGCCGCTGGCGTAAGGATTGTGTACGCAGGCGGAGCAGTGTTGCGAGAAGCAGTAGGAGCCGCTGCCGTCGCCCACGGTTAAGTTTACCGTACTGCCGGCGCAGGCGGTCGTGGGCGGGTTGTTGAATGTGGCAATCGGCAAGGGATAGACCGTTACCGGCAGTGGCCCTGCGGTGGCCGAACAGCCGGCGGCGTTCGCCACATGTACGGTATAGGCGGTATCGTGCGTAGGGAACACGATAGTCGTCGTCGAAGCGGTGGCCGGAATCCATGTCTGACCGCCGTTAAAACTATAGTTGATGGCGCCGGTGGCGGTGGCTTCGAGCGTTACGCTTTCGCCGACGCAAATGGTATCTGGCGAAGCAATGAAGGAAGAAATGGCCGGCGATGCGGGAACCAGCCCCGGGCAGCCCGTACGGTCGGTCAACGAGGTAATGCAGCCGGCGTATTGCCGCGTCGGTTCGGTAACCGTACCGTTAATCAGGAAGGGCGGCGTGCCGTGCAGTTCGTAAAACCCTGCGCCTTCCGTAGCGTTGGGCGGGTAGTCGGAGGCGTAGGCGCACCAGTTGAAGCGGTCGCCGGCGCTCAGCCCGTCGAGCGCAACCGTAACGGTCGAGCTAAATGTCGGCGTCGCGCCCCGCAGGTAAAAGCCTCTTCCATTGAGCGACCCTGCAATGACCGTCCCCGGCGCGGTGGCCGCAGGATTGGTCAGCGTCGCCGGCGTCCATGCGCCCAACGAGCCGTTGGCGGCGATGGGCTGGTAGTCGACGAACAGCCACACGCTGTCAAGATGAGGAATATTGTCAGGCGCGCTGTCCCAATAGACGCGAAAGCTGACGGTGGGCGGCGCGGCGGCGTAATCGGCGCCGAGTTGCGTGATACGCACCACGCTCTGCGCATAACAGAAACTCCCGAATCCCCAAAAGAGAATCAGAAGCAGGGCGGTAAGAGAATGTTTTTTCATTGTACGGTTTGGTAATTGTTAGTTGTTAGTTGTTCTTAACTCTTCGTTCTTAGTTCTTAGTTCTTAGTTCTTAGTTAAATCCACCCCCGCCCTGTCGGGCACCCCCGCCAGCGGGGGACAGCCGTGCGGCGGAATGATGTTCATAGTTCTTAGCTGCCGCAGGCCATCATATTAGTCAAAACAATCGCAAGAATCAAAGTTCAGACAATGGGGTGGAGAGAATCATGCGCAGAATAATCCGGTTGTATTTGGCTCTTGGATATGCGCTTGCATTTACTACTTGCATTTACCGACACATTTTTTTTTCATAAAAAATTGTATTCTGCAAAAAAAATGCTACCTTAGCGGCCTTGTTTCACACTATAAAAAAGAACGCTTATGTTAAACAAAGTAATGTTGATTGGAAATGTGGGTAAAGATCCCGAAATTCGTCATTTGGAAAATGGCGCAGCAGTAGTAACGTTGCCGATAGCAACGACGGAACGGTATAAAGACCGTAATGGGGACTTCAAAGAACAAACCGAATGGCACACGGTGGTGTTCTGGCGGAATCTGGCGGAGATTGTGGAAAAATACGTCCATAAGGGAAGTCAGGTGTTTATTGAAGGTCGGTTGCGCACGCGAAGTTGGGAAGACCAGAGCGGGCAAAAACGATTTATTACCGAAATTGTAGCCGATACTATGCGCCTCTTAGGTCGCCGTACCGATAGTCAAGAGTCGAAAACCGTTACGGCGGCGTCTACTCCTGAAATTGTCGGCACAGCGGAAGAGGACGATGATCTACCGTTTTAATGAATCGAATATTATCATCCCGTAGGGTGCTCCTCTAATATTGGGGTGCACCCTACGGGCGCTCTCGGCATCGAACCTTAACATAGGGTAGACGGAATGCAGGGTACAAGGTATCCTGCATAGCTGTTTTATGCCCCGTACCTTACTCGCCCTGGTTTAATCCTAATTTTTAACGGATCATTAGCAAAAATTAACAAAAATTTTGATTTGTGTAAAACATTCCGTTACCTTTGCGATGTTTATGCGAGTAGAATGTAAAAACAACTTAAAACAGGATGTGTATTAGCCAGAAATATTTTTCCCCTGATGTCGTGACCGATACCCTGCAGGGTTTCTTGAAAGAGTCTCGGCAAGGCTTTGTGTCGACAGTGGTTAGCGCTGCCGGGAAGCGGCGTAACTCTACACACACACACACACACACACACACACACACACACAACACCTATAATCCCACCCACCCGCTAAAAAATGCAAAAAGTACAAAGGAACAAAAACCTTTTGTAATTAACCATAGGTCTCTTATCTTTTTATACACAGTTGTGTGTATACTAACCCTGTCGGGGCATCTGTCGTTGGCAGGGTTTCCTTTTGTCGTTCACTCATTTATTAATATTAAAACGTAAAAAATTATGAACAAAAAAAATCTATTTTTATTGTTTTTAGCGGTACTCGCATTTTCCTTTTCTTGTAAGGACAAGGAGGCGGACACACCGCAAATTGCTTCTCACGAGTTTGCCGAATCAGTGTATATGGCAGACAGTATCCCTTTTTTGGTAACCGTTTCCGCCGAATATCCTTTAAACAAGGTGCGGGCGCAACTCTATTTCAGCGATGTGATGGTTGCCGAAGTATTGCTTCCGGTGAGTAATCCCGGAACATATGGCAGTAAACTGTATATCCCGTTTGTCAAGAGTATTGACAATGGTACGGCAGACTTGCGATTTGTGGTAATGAACAAAGACTTCGATTATTCCGAGCATTCCGTGCCGGTGGAGGTCTCGCGGCCGGAGTATCCGTATCTGACGTTGAAAACCGCTTTCGGCAATTACCGGATGGACCCTGTGCCGGGGCAACGCTATCAGTATGCGGTTACGGATGCTTTTCCCGCACAGCTATTGATGGCTACTATCGAAGCGCCTGTATACGGGGTTAATGGGAACCTCCTGCTGTTCGGCGGATCGCCTATCAAAGAGAATGCGGCGGAGACCGACTCAATCCCGTTCCTGACCGACACGCCGCTGGGAACCGCTTACACCGTCCAGTTCAATACCAGAACGTATGAGGCGGATCCGTTTGTGTTACCTTCGTTCGGTGGATATGAGTTCGGTGATTTTGTGGAAGGAATCGCTATTATTGAAGGAGACTTTACACAAGACCAAACCATTGCTATCCGTGGATTCCTCGATTTGGCCGAATGGTGGATCGACCCGACATTTATTAAAACAGACCCCGACGGCACGTACTCATTCCGTGCGATAACCGGAAAATACCGCGTAACAGCCGACCGCAACCTGAAATTCTTCCGCATCGAACCGATGAACGGAAATATTCTGGCCGACTTCGACCTGGCCACGCACACCGGAGGGATTTGGGTAAACGGGAATGCCAATGTCGGTATTCCTTCTTATACGGTCAACGGATGTAATTGGAATGCCGCCAGAAACTTTGCGGTAGCGCCGGTGGATGACGGCATCTACGAACTGCGACTGATTACCGGCCAAAGTTTGCATCCCCAACAAAGCGGCAATAACATTAACTTCAAGTTTTTTATTAACAGTAGAACGACTGGTACCGGATTTGTCAATGAGACGTCTACTAGTGGTAATCCGCACATGATTAAAATTGTTAAGAATGTATATGGCGGAACCTCATCGGACGATCCCGGCGCCGGAACCACCCGCTTCACGGTGGGTACCGGAAGCGATGACGGCAATATCAAAAGCGAAAATAACCGAGCATTGGTGGCAAATCGTACATACCTGTTCAGGATTGATACCAATCCTTCACCCGCCGAATTATCTATTTATTTAGAACCTTAATTTTAATTACTTAACATGATATATCTTATGAAGAGAAAAGTGATGTCTAAGATTACGCGCCATGCTGTTTGGATGCGTATATTCCTGCTTGCGGTCTGCCTGTACGGGGCGACCGGCATGTTGCAGGCTCAAACCGGTCGGATTTCCGGGCTGGTAACCGAAAGCGACGGTAACCCGATGGTTGGCGTTTCTATTGTCGTAACCGCTACCAGGGCGGCTACCTTAACCGATGCCGACGGCCGCTATACCATCGCGGCCGCTCCGGGCGATGTGATTGAATATAGTTTTTTAGGCTATGTACCCGAAAAAAGAACCGTGACGGCTAATGAAACCACCATCAATGTGCGGATGATTATATCGGCGATCAGTATGGATGAAATTGTGGTCGTCGGTTACGGACAGCAAAAAAAGGAAAGCGTAGTAGCATCCATCAATACGGTTACGTTCCGCGAACTGGCCGTTACGGGGCGCGGGCTTTCCAATACGCTGGCGGGACAACTGGCAGGGATTATCGCCATTCAGCCTTCCGGTGAACCCGGCTACGACGATTCCAATTTCTGGATTCGCGGCGTAAGCTCCTTTGCCGGCGGCACCAACCCGTTAATTATTATCGACGGCGTGCCGCGCAGTAAAGCGGATATGAATAATATACCGGTCGACGAAATCGAGACTTTTTCCGTGCTGAAAGATGCGGCGGCTACGTCCGTCTATGGCTCCGAAGGCGCCAACGGCGTAGTGTTAGTAACTACCAAACGCGGGTTGCCACAGAAAACGGCCATATCGGTAAATGTCGAACACTCGATCCGTACGCCCCTGCGTACGCCCCAGTCGCTGGACTCCTACCGAACATTGAACCTGTACAACGAAGCGGAATGGAACATGGCCGGCAATCCGCTGGTTAATTGGCTGCCAACCTATGACGACCGGACGCTCGAAAACTACCGGACAGGCGTCGACCCTGACCTGTACCCGAATACCAACTGGCTGGACTTGTTGAAAAGTCATACCACTGTCCAGCGCTATACGATTAATTTCCGCGGTGGCAACGAGCGGGTGCGGTTTTTCACCTCCGGCGCGTATTATACCGAAGACGGGCTGTATAACAGCAATACGGTCGAAAATTACAACGCCAATCTGAAATATGAACGCTATAATTTGCGCTCCAATATTGACATGGATATTACGAAAACCACTAAATTGACCGTCGACCTGTCGGGTTATTTTGTAAAGCAGAACGCCCCGGGAACTACTGCCAATGATTTGTGGAGCATTATTTCCATGGCGCCGCGGCACCTTTTCCCCATGATTTATTCGGACGGCACCTTTGCCGAACATCCTTCCTATTCGGCCGGTAGCGTAGGCACTGCCGAACGGGCAAACCCGTTTAATCTGCTAAATAATATGGGATACACCAAAAACTGGGAAGTAACCGTGCAGTCGCGGGTCAATTTAGTGCAAGACCTGAGCGTGCTCACCGAGGGGCTTTCGTGGCGGGGCGCCGTCAGTTTCGATGCCTTTACGCAAGGCCGGATTAACCGGGACAAAGAAGCCGAATCCTATCATTCCAGAGCCCGTGATACCGAAGGGAACCTGATTTATTCGCAAATCCGCGGCGGTTCGGCGCTGGGTAATCCTTACAGTTCGTCCAGTTCGGGGGAACGAAAGATATATATAGAGACAGCGCTCGATTACAGCCGCAAATTCGGCAAGCACGATGTAACCGGACTCGTTCTGTACAACCAGAAAGAAAGCCAGTACCAAAGCCGGTCTGTCGGATTGGAAATGCTGCCTTACCGCAAACAGAGCATCGTTGCCCGCGCGACCTACGGCTATGATAGCCGCTACCTGCTGGAAGCCAGTATGGGAATGACCGGCAGCGAGAACTTTGCCGAAGGGCATCGCTGGGGAATCTTTCCTGCTATCGGTGCGGCATGGTGGATCAGCCACGAAGCCTTTTGGGAAAAGATAGAACCGGTGGTCAATAAATTAAAACTGCGCGTATCGTACGGGAAAACGGGGAATGACATCCTGCCCGGCGATATGGACCGCTTCCCTTATCGTGAACAGCTTAACGACGGCTCCAATGGCTATAACTATACATGGACCGGCGGCGCCGGCGTATCCAATAACGGGCAGGGTTCCGGCAGCCCGGGCAACGGGATTGTCGAAGATGTGTTTGCGACCCCGCAACTCGGTTGGGAAATTGAAAATAAATTCAATGTCGGGTTTGATTTCGGAATGTTTGACGGGCGCATCGACGCCAGCGTTGATTACTTCTTTAATAAACGTTACGATATTCTTATCTATCGTCAAACTATTCCTACGGCTACCGGGTTTCGGGTGAATCCGATACAAAACTTCGGCCAGACGGAAAACCAGGGGATCGATTTCAATATTGTCGGCAAGCAGGCCATCGGCGACGTCATGCTGACCGCCCGGCTGAATTATACGTTTGCCAAAAACACCATTGTAGAAACCGATGAAATCCCGCAAAGCTATGCCTACCAAGCCTACACCGGGCAAAGCATCAACCAGCCGATTATGTATATCGCCGAAGGCCTGTACACGCCCGACGATTTTATTATTACCTATCATTCCGACGGCCACCAGACCTATGTGCTGAAAGACGGCTATCCCGATCCGAAGACAGATATAGCGCCCGGCGATATCCGCTATCGCGACTTGAACGGGGACGGTGAGATTAATGATTATGACCGAACCTATATCAATGGCTTCTATCCTACCAACGCGCCGCAAATTGTATATGGCTTCGGACTGACGGCCGAATGGAAAGGGTTTAGCCTCGGCGCCTTTTTTCAGGGTTCCGACCGTATATCCATGTACCTGCTCAACAAAGTGGAAAACTTTTATCCCTTCCAGCGGTCGATTGACGACGCCGCCCTGCGTTCCGAAGCCCTGAATCGCTGGCGCGCCGAAGATCCGTATAATCAGGACGTCCTTTTTCCCAGGCTGCGCACTTCAGGGAACGGGAACAATACCCGGGCCAGCACATGGTGGTACCGCGATGCAGGATTCATCCGGTTAAAAAACGTAGAACTCGGATACACCTTCAATCCCGTATTCCTGCAAAAGTTGAGAGTCAGCAGCGTCCGTCTGTATATACAGGGTGAAAACCTCTATACATGGGACGATGTGAAATTCTGGGATCCGGAAATTACCAGCCGCTCGGGAGCAAGGTATCCTATCAGTTCTACATGGACTTTTGGTTTAGATGTAACTTTTTAAAATAAATAGCTATGAAAAAAATAAATAAATTTCTTATGGCCCTGTTTTTGACAGGAGCAGCCACATTCAGCGCTTGCAGCGATTACCTCGACGTGTCGTCGGAACTGGCGAATAATCTCACCATCGATCAGGTGTTTGAAAATGCCAGCTATGCGAGGCGCTGGCACGCCAACATTTTTAACTGCATTATCGAATATTCGAGAAATGCTTCTTCGGCCGGCGACTTTCCCAACGGGCAAAATTGCGGCAATCCGTGGTCGGCTATATCCGGCGAGATGGTCTGTAATTTTGCCCGCACGACGATGGTCTCCGGCTATACGCCCTCCAGCGCGTCGTACCATCGGTGGGCTACGCAGTACCGGTATATCCGGCAGGCCTTGATATTTCTGGACAGGGTACATCCGATAGGAGCCTCTTCCGGTAGTACCATGCTCCCTGAGGAAGATGTACTCCGTATGAAAGACGAGGCGAAGTTCCTCATTGCATACGCTTATTTTACCCTGCTCGAACTGTATGGCCCCGTACCGTTAGTAACGGAGATTGCCGACCCGGAAGATGAAAATATCGACTACCCCCGCGCCCCGATGGATGAAATCATTAACCATATCGACGGCTTATTGGCGGAAGTGATTAACGGGTCGTTACCGATAACGATCAAAACCGGTGCCGGATATACGACGAACGAAATGGTGCGTCCGACCAAAGTAGCGGCTTACGCGCTACGCGCCAAATTATGGGTCTATGCCGCGTCGAAGCTGTTTAACGGCGGTTTTGCCGAAAGCTTGGCCATTACCAATCGCGACGGCACGCGCCTCTTCCCCGATTACTCCGCCGAAAAATGGCAAACAGCCCGAATACGGCTCGAAGAATTTCTCGACTATGCCCATCTGCAGGGACATAAACTGCACGAAGAATTTTATGCGTCGGGGCCGAACATAGGCCTGTTGGATCCTCACGAATCCGTATATCAGGTATTCCAAAAATACAATGACGAGATTATATGGGCTACGGCTTACAACGATTACAGCAATCCCAATAATCAGGAACGTCGTTCAAACCCGGTTGATGTGTATGCCAGTCCGACCAATTTCGCCAACATCGGCGTATCGCAGGAAACCGTCGATGCGTTTTTCATGAATAACGGACTTTCTATCTACGACCCCGGTTCCGGCTATCGGGAAGACGGATTTACGACGGTCAACAACCCCTGCAATGTGGCCAACCGCGCCGATGCGGATATATTCAACATGTACGCCAACCGCGAGCCGCGTTTCTACGCTTCGGTAGGATACAACGGCAAGAGCTGGCATATCCATGCGACCAACCCGAATTACCTCCAGTGGTTCGGGCGCGGAAAACCCTCCGGTATTGCCGGCGGAGAAAACTGGCCTCGCGCCGGCTATTTGATGTATAAATTCAAACACCGGAGAATTGCACAGGGAACCACCTCCATTACGGTCAATGGCACGGCTTATCCCGTCTATACTTCATGGTCGCGGCCGTCCATCATCTTCCGCCTGGCCGATTTCTACCTTTATTACGCGGAGGTATTGAACGAAATCGACCCGAGCAATCCGTTAATCATCGAATACATTGACAGGGTAAGGGCGCGCGCCGGTATTCCGACCTACGTCGATTTGGCCGACGCGGGAACAAAAACAGGCGTGATCGGAAATAAGGACGCGCAATTTAAGGCGATTGTGCAGGAACGGCACGTGGAATTCCTCGGCGAAGGACAACGCTGGTTCGATATGCGCCGGTGGATGATTTGCGAACCCACTGCGGCCAATCAACTGAAGAATGGCGGAGTCGATGGCGACATGACACAGATTTCCGGCATGTTTATGAACGGCTTCGATAATGTGTCCATACAGGTAGGCAGTGAATGGACGCAGACCCGTCCACTGGGAAGTCCTGACTCGTTTTATAATCGTACATCGCTGGAAAACCGCCGGTGGTCGAAAGAATACTACTGGTATCCCGTGCCGCAGAACGAAATCAATAAAAGTCGCGGACACTTGCTGGTACAGAACCCGCTATGGCCGGCGGTGCTGGAATAACCATATCCTGTGAAAATGATACCGAACGCTATAAAAGCCTCCTTATTTCCCTTCCGGCGAACAGGGAGGCTTTTTTTATTAGGGCTATTTTGCGTAAGCGGCGCGCTGCGTGCACAAACCGGCATACTGGTGCTTACCGAACGCGGCGGACAGCATGAAAGTTTTGCGGTGGTCGCACTCGACTGGTTACACGAACAGGCGGCGGCGTACGACTACTCCCTCTGCGTAATTAATAATACGCGGCCTATCACGGCGGAATACCTTTCGCAGTTTGCGCTGATCATACAGTTGGATTATCCCCCCTATACATGGAGCGAAGAAGCGATGCGGGCGTTGGAGCAGTACATCGACGAAGGGCGCGGCGGCTGGATCGGCTTTCACCACGCTACGCTGTTGGGCGATTTTGACGGCTGGCCCCTGTGGCGCTGGTTTTCCGACTTCATGGGAGGCATCCGTTTTAAAAACTATATCCGCGAAACAGCTGCCGGCACGGTACGGGTAGAAGCCCCCGAGCATCCGGTCATGCAGGGCATAGCCCCTACCTTCACGCTCCCCGACGACGAATGGTACACCTTCGACCGCAACCCACGCCCGAATGTACGGGTATTGGCTACGGTGGACGAAGACAGCTATTACCCGCCTGCATCTGTCAAAATGGGCGACCATCCCGTAATATGGATCAACGAAGCCAAAAAAGCGCCAAATGTCTATTTCCTCTTCGGGCACAGTGGCACGTTGTTTGATGCCCCCGATTTTGTTAAACTGTTTTCAAATGCCATACAATGGACTATCGTCAGAGAGGCATCCGTAGAATAAATAAATAGAAAGATGAATATCGTTAAACGAACATGGAGCTTAGCGCTGTTATTATTGCCGGTAATAACGACCGTATATGCACAAAACGCCCGGCAACCGCGATTCCCGCGATTTAAAATAATAGCGTTTTATAACGAACGGGTCGAACCGCCTCATGTGGACTTTGCGCATGAGGCGATAGCCTTTTTCAAAGACCTGACCATCGGGAACGGGTTTGTGTTTGACGCCACAACCGACATGAACGACCTGCACGCCGAGAAGCTCGCCGGCTACGACATCGTGATGATGCTTAATGACGTCCCGCACGGAGCGGCGCAGCGGCGGGCGCTCGAAGAGTATATGAAAAACGGCGGGGCGTGGTGGGGCTTTCACGTAGCCGCCTATAACGACCGCCACACGCAGTGGCCATGGTTGCTGGAATTGCTGGGTGGCGGCGTATTTTGGCGCAACAGCTGGCCGGCGATACCGGCAAAATTAACGATCGACGACCCCGCCCATCCGGTGGCAAAAGCCATGCCTGCGAGTTTCATCGCCCCAAGTAACGAATGGTACCAATGGACGCCAAGCCCCCGCCAAAACCCCAAAATAAAAGTACTGGCATCCTTATCGCCGGAAAATTACCCGTTAGGAATAAAAGACATTGTCCCCGACGGCGACCTTCCTGTTGTATGGACAAATACCGACTACCGCATGATTTATTTTAACATGGGGCATTGCAAAGGCGCTTTCGACGACGCTACGCAGAATCAACTTTTCGTCAACGCCCTGCAGTGGCTGGCCGGACTGCACCGCAAAACGATCGTCGCCTACGTAACCTCTTGGAGCGACATTATGCCCGACCCTGCGTACATGACCCACATCAATTACGCATTCGGCCATGTCAACCGGACGTTCGACGGCATCCGCATCGACAACCCCGACCGCTTGCGCGCACTGGCAGCGCTCAAGCAGGAAGCGCCCCAGCTACGGGTACTGCTCTCGATAGGCGGATGGGGGAGTGGACGATTCAGCGAAATGGCCGCCGTCGACTCGCTACGCATCGCATTCAGCCGCGACTGTCGGCGAATAATCGACGAGTTCGGATTAGACGGAATCGACATTGACTGGGAATACCCCACCAGCAGCGGCGCCGGCATATCACACTCCCCCGAAGACACCAAAAACTACACCCTGCTGATGCGCGACATCCGCGCCGCCATCGGCAATCGCCATCTGCTTACGCTCGCCTCGTCGGCAGGCGCAGGATACATTGATTTCCCCGCCATCGAACCCTGCATCGACTTTGTCAACATCATGACCTACGACATGGGACAAGCGCCCAAACACCATGCGGCCATGTACCGCTCGGAAATGACCGGCTGGAAATCGTGCGACGAAGCCGTCGCCGCACACCGGAGCGCCGGACTGCCCGCATCCAAATTAGTCTTGGGCGTCCCCTTTTACGGACGCGCCCGCGGCGACCTGCCCGATTTTATTGACTATGCAAAAATCACAGCCCTCAACGGATACACCCCGATGTGGGACGATACGGCAAAATGCCCCTACCTGACCAACAGCCACGGCGACGTCGTCTGCTCCTACGAAACCCCGCAATCCATTGCCATCAAATGCCAATATGTAATCCGCGAAAAACTGCGGGGAATGATGTACTGGGATTATGCCGCCGACGACGCCGACGGCACACTGCGTAAAAGCGTCTACAACGGATTAAACCAATAAACACCTCCCAAAATGAAAATACTACCCCTTTTATTACTGCTATTCGTAACACCTGCCAAAGCGCAATGGCTCTGGGACACGAACCAAATGCAAGCCATCAAAAAACAACTCCACACGCCCGCCTGCGCCCCGGCTTACCAGGCCTTATTACGGCAGGCAGAACGAGCGCTACAACAAAAAAGCCCGACGGTAACCGACAAAGAAACCATCCCGCCAAGCGGCGATAAACGCGACTACATGAGCCTGAGCCGCTATTGGTGGCCTGACCCGCAACGCCCCGACGGGATGCCTTACATCAACAAAGACGGCCAATCGAACCCCGAACTGAATAACTATGACCGGAACCGGCTGGGAACAATGTGCGCAGCGGTAAACACCCTGTCGCTCGCCTACTTTTACAGCCACAACGAACAGTATGCCGCGAAAGCCGCCGAACACCTGCGGACGTGGTTCATCGACTCCGCAACCCGCATGAACCCACACCTCGAATACGCACAATTCATCCCCGGACGGGACGGCTCAAAAGGTCGCCCCGAAGGAGGCATTGACTCGTACTCCTTCGTCGAAATGCTAAACTCGGTCGAACTATTGGCCGGCTCCCCCCATTTCCCGGATAGCGACAAGCAACAGCTGCAACAATGGTTCGGCGAATTCGCCCGCTGGCGACAAACAAGCACGCTGGGAAAACAATCCGGCGACGCGAAAAACAATCACGGCACATCGTCCGACGCACAAGTAGCCGCCTTCCTGCTCTTCGCCGGCGACACGACCGGAGCGCTGAAAATTATCGACGAATTTCCACAAAAAAGAATATTCCCACAAATCGAACCCGACGGACGGCAACCATTCGAACTCTGGCGGACACTCGCCTTCCACTACTCCGAATACAACCTCAGCCACATGTTCGACCTGCTCACCCTGGCCCAAAAATTAGGAAAAAACACCTGCAAAGCAACCTCGCCGGACGGCAGAAGCTTCTACAAAGCCGTTGACTACCTCGCCTCCTTCTTAGGAAAAGACGTATCGGAATGGCCCTATCAACAAATCAGCGGCTGGAACGAAAAACAACAGGACCTGTGCGACCTCCTCTACCGGATCGCCACCCTCGACCCTTCCCGCACCGACTACTTAGAACTATACAAACAACACTCCACAAACAAAAAAGACAACCGAATAACACTACTATACGGAACCACACCCACAATTAACCATTAACCATTAACCATTAACCATTGACCACACGCTTCCCTCCTTCGTATCCTTTACAGCGACGCCCAACCGCGTCAACTCATCGCGGATACGGTCGCCGGTAGCAAAATCGCGATTCGCTTTAGCCGTTGCCCGCACATCGAGAATCATACGGATAAGGCCGTCGAGCAGGCCGACCTGACCGGATGCCTGCCGGTCGTCGCGCAGCCCGAGAATATTTACCATCACCTCGTCAAACAATTCCTTCAGCACAGTAACAGCATCCTCCGAAAGCGGCTCCTTTTTATCGTTAACCGCATTAATCAGACGGACGGCGTCGAACAAATGCGCAATAGCTACGGGCGTATTAAGATCGTCGTCCAGCGCGGCGAATACCTTTTCGACAATCTCCGCCACCGCCGCCGCGTTAGCCCCGGTTGCCTCCGGCGCCACCGCTGTCGGCGTCGGCGTTAGCGTCGACAGCGTTTGGACAGCTTCGAGCAGTCGCCGCAACCCCCTCTCGGCTGCCTGCAGGGCCTCGTTACTAAAATCAAGCGTACTGCGGTAATGCGCCTGCAAAATAAAAAACCGTATGGACATAGGCGTATAGGCCTGTGCCAGCAATGGATTGTGGCCGGTAAAAAAATCCTCCAGCATAATAGAATTACCCAACGACTTGCCCATCTTCTGCCCGTTGACCGTAATCATATTATTATGCATCCAATAGCGGCAGGGCGGCTGACCGCTCGCAATCTGCGACTGGGCAATCTCCGACTCATGGTGCGGAAACTGCAAATCCATCCCCCCGCCGTGAATATCGAACTGCTCGCCCAAATACTTACGCCCCATCGCCGAACACTCCAAATGCCACCCCGGAAACCCCTCGCTCCACGGCGAACGCCAACGCATGATATGCTCCGGCTGCGCCCGTTTCCAAAGAGCAAAATCCGCCGGATGCCGCTTCTCATCCCGCCCCTCGAGATTATCGCGCGTAGCCGACAGCAACTTGTCCACCTCCCGCCCCGACAGTATGCCATAATGATAATGCGCCCCGTACTTCGCCACATCAAAATACACCGACCCGTTGACCACATAAGCATACCCGGCATCCAGCACCTGCTGCACCATCTCGATTTGCTCCATAATATGCCCCGACGCCGTCGGCTCGATACTTGGCCGCCGCACATTCAACGCATCCATCATATCATGATAGCGGTCGGTATAATACTTCGCCACCTCCATCGGCTCAAGCTGCTCAAGCCGCGCCTTTTTCAGCAACTTATCCTCGCCGTCGTCGGAATCATTCTCCAGATGCCCGACATCGGTAATATTACGCACATAGCGCACCCGATAATTCAAATGCAACAAATAACGAAACAAAATATCGAACGATATAGCCGACCGCGCATGCCCCAGATGCGGATCGCCATAGACCGTCGGCCCGCACACATACATCCCCACATACGGCGGATGCAACGGCTCGAACGATTCTTTTTGACGGGTAAGTGTATTGTAGATAGTCATCTTTACGATTTTTAATTGATTCTCTCTTTTCGAATGCAAAGGTACATTTTTTAATAAATATAAATTTTATAAAAAATATTTGCAATATGTAAAAAAAGTACTACCTTTGCAGCTCCAAACGAACAAAATAATGTGTGGGGTCAATTAAAAAGGTCTGTTCATCTAAGGGTTAGGATTCAAGATTTTCATTCTTGCCATAGGGGTTCGAATCCCCTACAGACTACGAAAATAAAAAATGGAAAGAAATATGGCAAATCATAAATCAGCAGAAAAACGTTTTCGTCAAAGTGAAAAACGCCGGTTACACAACCGCTACTATGCGCGTACCACCCGCAATGCCATCAAAGCCTTGCGCAATACGACCGATAAGGCGGCTGCCGTAGCGTTACTGCCAAAAGTATCGAAGATGCTGGATAAATTGGCAAAAATCAATGTCATTCACAAAAACAAAGCCGCCAACCTCAAAAGCAGCTTGGCAATCTATGTAAACAAATTAGCCGCATAAAGGCGACCAATCATGAGGTGCAAACAAAATGCTTAATAGTATTAAAAAATTTGTGAGCCCATTTTCCGATTCCCCCCCGTGGGATAACGAAATTAAACATAGCT
>JAIRKX010000154.1 GCA_031259805.1 Prevotellaceae bacterium
GTGGGGTTAGGCTTTAAATTGTCGCTGGTGCCCTTCCACCAGTGGACGCCCGACGTGTATGAAGGCGCGCCCACCAGCGTTACGGCATACCTCTCGGTGATTTCCAAAGGCTCGGCGGCCTTCGTGCTCATGGCTATATTATATAAGGTATTCACCCCGATGATGGCGCAATGGCAGCCGGTCATGTACGGTTTGATTGTCGCCACCATCACTGTGGGCAACCTGTTTGCGTTGCGCCAGCAGAACATCAAGCGCTTTTTTGCCTATTCGTCGATTTCGCAGGCGGGTTACATCATGCTGGGCGTGATAAGCGGTACGGCATTCGGCATGACAAGTTTGGTGTACTACGTGCTGGTGTACCTGTTCTCCAACCTGGCGGCATTCGGCGTCATTAGCGCTGTGGAGCGGCAATCGGGGAGGCTCACCATCGATGAATACAACGGCCTTTATGCCACCAATCCGCGCCTGAGCGTGGTGATGATGATTGCGCTGTTCTCGTTGGCCGGCATACCGCCCTTTGCCGGCTTTTTCAGCAAATTCTTTATCTTTGCGGCTGCGGCTGAGCAGGGCTTTTACGTGCTCGTGTTTATTGCGCTGTTGAACACCATCGTTTCGCTGTACTATTATTTGCGGGTGGTGCGCGCCATGTTCATCAACAAAAGCGAAACGCCCGTTGAACGTTTCCGCTCCGACGGCTACACCCGCCTGAGCCTCGTGCTGTGCAGCGCCGGCATTGTGTTGCTGGGCATTTTAAGTGTGGTGTACGAAAAGATTAACTTATTCAGTTTCGGAATATAATTCTTAGGAGTTAAAGGAGACGCAACAAATCAACAGCGCCTCACCCACAATGGAAGTACAGTTGAATCAGCTCCCGCATTTTATCCGGATATCCGGTTATTTCCTGCCGTAGTTGCCTGTCATCGAACGCGCGTAGTTTGGCGAGGATGCCGTCAATCATACCCGGCGAGAATACGCCGTAGTGCTCGTACACCGTCCGCTGTTTTTCCAGCGCATCCGCCGACTCGGCGCAGGATGCGGGCAGATACGCAAACGGCGGAGCATCCGCATACCGTTTTCCGCCGTCGGCAATACCGGAATAGGTATGATCGGCATACGACAAGGCATCTTTCATTTCAAACCCATGACGGACGGCGACAGCCAGTCCTGCCAGCAACTGATAGACATCGGCCGAGCCGTCGGAACAACGAAATTCAACCGTTTGCTTTGGCGAAAAATCAATCTTCCTATCAGGCTCTAACGGATTGGCGATTTTCGACATGTTCACGTCCACCGACCATCCCAGCGGCACGCGCACCAACGCTGCCCGATTACGGTCTCCCCAACAGATACTTGTCGGCGCTTCCTGATTAGGCACAAGGCGGAAATAAGAAGTCGGGTTCGTATTTCCGAAAGCGGTCAGCGACGGCGCTAACGACAGGTAACCGGCAATGACATGCTTCGCTGTATCGGTCAGTTGCCCGTTTTCAATCAGCACATTCCGCCCGTCTTTCCATAGGCGCGTATGGATATGCATCCCGCTTCCGGCTTTGTCAAGCGTTATTTTAGGCGCAAAGGTAACGGTTACGCCGTAGCGGTGCGCCATCGTGCGAATAATCCATTTGGCAATTACCAGTTGATCGGCGGCATTTTCAAGGCGGGTAGGGATAAATTCTATCTCGTTTTGTTCGTACAATTGCCCGTCGAGCGTAAAATTCCCCACTTCGGAATGTCCGTATTTGATTAGACCGCCGGCTTGTGCAATAGCACGCATAGCGGCGGTACGGAAATTCGTCCACTTGCAAAATGGCTCCGACTCGTGATAACTGCGCTGGTCGGTCGCTGCAAACAATGCGTCGACCGGGCTGATGACATAATACTCCAACTCGCCCATCGCCTCGAAGGTCATGCCCGTCGCATCGTACAACGCCCTGTGCGCTTTGCGTAACAAGTATTCGGGCGCATCGGCAAACGGATTGCCATCCTTGTCGAAATACGCACACAAAATATCTATCGTCGGCGCTTCGGCAAACGGATTGATAAACGCCGTCGCAAAACGCGGAATCACATACAGGTCGCTCGATCCTGCCTCAATATTGGCAAACAAACTCGACCCGTCGACCCGTTCGCCGCTGCTCAGGAATGTATCGAGATAATCGAAATCGTTGATCATTAAATGGAGGGTTTTCAATCGTCCGTCGCGACCGGCATACCGGAAATTGACCATTTGGATACCGTTGTTTTCAATGAATTTAATAATATCGGCCTTCGTAAAATCGCCGGCCGGCTTTTGCAAGTACTGTACTAATGGATTTGCATTTAATTTTGTAGTCATCGTATAAAAATTATGTAAACAAATTTACACAAAATTTATGGAATTTTAAATCTTGGATGTGGTGATAAACGAAGCATCACACATTCTTTATTGCTAAAAAAAAGGGTAGGAGGGGGGACGACATCGCGCTTAAGATGGAGGTATACCCTCACGAGACACCCTTCGTCCTTTACTCGCCGCAGGCCAGGAAGATCTCTTCCGGCGCTTTCGTTATCGCTCCGGCGCGGAGGGCTTCTTCAAAAAAGATTGCTACTGCACGGCGACCGTCGTCGCCCAGATCGAGCGAATAGCCGGTAACGTAGAGAGCAATATGTTGGGCGGTAATAGACGGATTCAACTCCTGTGCATGCTGTTTCACAAAGGCGGCGCTTTCCTGCGGATACCGGAAAGCAAAATCAATACTCCGTCGTACAACCCGTGCGACACGCTGTTGCAGAGCCTCGTCCAGCCTGCGCGAAACGGCAATACATCCCAACGGGATGGCTTGCTGCGTGCGCTGCTCCCATTGCCGTCCGAGATCGGCAATCAGGTGCAGACCTTTGGCGACATACGTAAAACGCCCTTCGTGAATGAGCACCCCGGCATCGACCCTACCGCACAATACAGCCTTTTCGATATCCGAAAAAAGATATTCGTGCAGGCGGGCGACCTGCGGAAAAGCAATCTTCAACAATAACGCAGCGGTCGTATAACGTCCGGGGATAGCAATAGCGGCGTCGGCCGGTTCGACGGCGCCGTCGAACCGCCGGCTGACTAACAGCGGGCCGTTGCCATGCCCCAATGCGCTGCCCGAAGGCAGGATTTTATACCTGTCGGCCACATGCGCGTAGGCGTGATAACTCAATTTGGTAATGGCCGCCTCCTCGCGAAACGCCGCATGATTCAGCGCCTCGATGTCGGCCAGACGGGGCGCGAACAAAAGCCCTTCGGTATCAATTTTATGATGTACCATAGCGTCGAACATATACGTATCGTTCGGGCAGGGCGAGAAAAAAAACGGAAGCCGGATGTCGGACATAGCAGTGTACATTAAGATTACACAAGAAGATGAAGCAATCTTCGCACGGCGCCTTGCAGCGAACGCATAGCCAGCGGAATATCCCATGCCGCTTTATTACGCACTTCCACCCTGTTGGAAATCGCCCGTAGCGCGACAAACGGCACACCCTCCGACAGGCAGACATAGAAAAACGCCGCGCCTTCCATCGTCTCAATATCGGGATGGAAACGCTCCTGCAATTCGTCAATACGAGACTGTACGCCGGTAGCCATTTGCAAAGTAACGCCTGTAGCCGGAGGAAACGGCAGCCCGCCGGCAGACCCTATCGCCGCCGGCATCCGATGATAAAGCGCGCCGTCGACAAAAGGAAACGTATTCGCCCCCAACAACTGCTCATCGAACAGACTGCTGAAACCGGCAGACGTCTGTACGCCGCTATCGCCGAAATACTCCTTAACCGGACACACGACGCTACCTGTCGGAAAACGCGCGGAAAAACTGCCGGCAATACCCGTATTGACCGCCAAATCGAAAGATTCGCCCCACAACCGTTTCGCCGTATGATAGGCCGTAGCGGCCATCCCGATACCGGTTACGGCCAACGTAATAAGATGCGCCGACGCAGCGGCGGCTTCCCGTGCCGCCAGCAATTCATTGTCGGTAGCGGCAGTAATCAATATTTTCATCCTTCAATAGATTTTTGTACTTTTGCCGTCAAAATTAAACAATTCATTTGAAATATGAAAAATACCCGCTTCGAAAAAACAGAACAATTCGACCACGCCACGGTCGAAGCCCTCAAAGAACAATACAAAAACATCCTGTCGCTATTAGGCGAAGAGGTCGACCGCGACGGCCTGCTAAAAACCCCCGAAAGAATCGCCAAATCCATGCTTTTCCTCACACAAGGCTATGGACAAAACCCGATAGAAATCATTAACTCGGCAAAATTCAAAGAAGAATACCGGCAAATCGTATTAGTAAAAGACATTGAACTATACTCCCTCTGCGAACACCACATGCTGCCGTTTTTCGGCAAAGCGCACGTCGCCTACATCCCAAACGGCTACATTACCGGCCTGAGCAAAATTGCACGAGTCGTCGACGCCTTTGCGCGACGCCTGCAAGTACAAGAACGCCTGACGGTACAAATTCGCGACTGCCTGCAAGAAGCCTTACACCCGCTGGGAGTAGCCGTCGTCATCGAAGCAGCGCACATGTGCATGCAAATACGCGGCGTACAAAAACAAAATTCCATCACCACCACCTCCGCCTTTACCGGCGCCTTTATGAAAGACCCCCGTACACGAGAAGAATTTATGCACCTGATCGTTTAAACCCTACAATGCTTTTCCTAAAAATCGCCCCAACGCGCCGTCATTGCATCAAGGAGGAGATTCCTCCGCTACGTGCGCTCGTTCCTCGCGCACTCCGGTCGGAATGACGCAACACAATGAACTAAGAACTAAGAGTTAAGAGTTGAAAGTTGAAAGTGGAGAGTGGAAAGTTGAAAATGAACAATTGACCCCCAAAATCACCCTTCGAACAAAAAACTCAAAAAAACCACCCTCTCGTATCCTTTACCAATCAACGAATCCAAAAAAAAGACAGGTCAAAATATATAATTTTTGCCTTTTGCTGTTTGGGTACTTAAATTTAATTATTTACCTTTGCAACTTACTTCCTATAAGTAACATTATCGGAAGTGGTCTTAAAATATAAACAACCAGAAATGCTTACAAAGACAATGACAGCAAAATGCGAAAATAGGCGATTACAGGGGGTACAAAGCGGCAATCCTCAACAAAATGAGGATAATATCGCTTGTCAAGATTACTTTAAACCGGATTTTGGGGGTATCTATGAGATGCT
>JAIRKX010000190.1 GCA_031259805.1 Prevotellaceae bacterium
CCGCCTGTCCTTCCCTGGCGACGACCGTGGAAAGACCTTGTATTTCGCCCTCCGGTGGGAAAACACTACCGGCGAAAAAGGCCTGTGGAGCGACATCCAAAGCGTGATTATTCCGTAGGACGGCTCCATGCAAATGGATCGAAGAACGCGGCCGGTATCGTTACCGGCCGCGTTTGTTTTGGGGCGTCTGAACTTTGATTTTTGTGATTTTTGTGATTTCTTTGATTGCTGTTAATCCCCTGCGGGGAATATTAATTGTTAATGTCCGTAGGGCATTTATTATTTCTCTCTGTGTCCCTCTGCGCCGCCTCTGTGTAATATGCCCCAAGTTACACAGGGAGCACAGAGGCACACAGAGAGGCACAGAGAATTCCCGTTGACCTGCTCACCGAATTCATCTTCGACCGCGACCGGTTGCAGAACTAAAAAAAAGTCGTACCTTTGCATGGGGTAAGTCTTATACGATCAGCTCCCGTCGAACTCCCCCAGGGTCGGAAGGCAGCAAGGGTAGATGGTTGTAGCGATGCGATATAAGTAGCTTGCCCCTTTTTTTAATCGGTATATATGAAGATAGCGGTAGGTTTATCGGGTGGCGTAGATTCGAGCGTAGCGGCGCTGTTGCTGACGCAACAGGGGCACGACGTGATGGCATTGTTTATGCAGAACTGGCACGATACGACCGGTACTCTCCACGGCGACTGCGGCTGGAAAGACGACCGCGCAATCGCCGAACTGGTGGCTAAAAAACTGCATATCCCTTTTCATTTTGTGGACTTAAGCGTCGAATACCGGCAAAAGGTCGTGGATTATATGTTTGTCGAGTACTCGCGCGGTCGCACGCCGAACCCCGACATCCTCTGTAACCGGGAAATCAAGTTTGATATATTTCTGAAGACGGCCATCGCATTAGGCGCCGACGTGGTGGCTACGGGACATTATGTCCGCATCGGGCGTAGCGCTCCGGCGGATGCCGCCTGTTCTCCATGCTCGTTGCTGGCCGGTGTCGACCGGAATAAAGACCAGAGTTATTTCCTGTGCCAGTTGTCGCAGGCGCAGTTGTCGCAGGCGCTGTTCCCTATCGGTCATTTGTGGAAGCCGGACGTGCGCCGGATGGCGGCCGATGCCGGCTTGCCGACGGCCGATAAAAAGGATTCGCAGGGTATCTGCTTTGTTGGGAAGATTGATCTGCCGGTGTTCCTGCAGCAGAAATTGGCGGCAGCGACGGGCGATATTGTCGAAATCGCCCCTTCGTTCTATGCACGGCAGCCCCTTCGCCAGACGCCGGAAAGCCTGTGCGAGCCGTACCGTTATGAGGCGCGTTCGGGGAAGAAAATAGGGGAGCATCGGGGGGCGCATTTCTTTACTGTCGGGCAGCGGAAGGGGTTGGGCATCGGCGGCCGTGCAGAGTCGCTGTTTGTTATTGCTATCGACGTGGCGACAAATACGATTTTCGTGGGCGAGGGGCAGCAGCATCCGGGACTGCTGCGGCGCGGGTTGCGGGTGGCAGATGCGGATCTGCACTGGATTCGTCCCGAAACCGCGATGCGGCCGGGAGAGGAACGGCGGTATACGGCGCGCATCCGCTATCGTCAGCCCTTGCAGGCCGCGACGTTATACCGGAAGCCCGAAGGAATGTATATCGTTTTCGACGACCGGCAGCGCGGCATTACCGCCGGCCAGTTTGCCGCATGGTACGACGGCGAGGAACTGATGGGGTCGGGCGTTATCGAAGGATGAAGCGAATGAAAAATAATATGTGTATATGAAAAAGATACTACCCATACTGTTATTTATAATAATGAGCACGGCGGGGTTCGCACAGGCGCCTTTTTTCTCGTTCGGGCTGAAATCGGCGGTGAATTTCTCGCGGTTTTCGACCGGTGTATTCATCATTAGCTTAGGCTGGAAAATCCTCTAACTACATCTCCCGTGAACGACAAGCAACGACAAAGCATAGCCGGTAAGGTAAAACGCGGTGAGCGGCTTTCGCCCGACGAGGGGCTTGCGTTGTGCGATTGCCGGGATCTGCTTTGGCTCTCGTCGCTGGCCACTTGCGTGCGCCGGAAGTACAACGGCAATGCGGTGTACTATAATCGTAATTTCCATATCGAACCGTCGAATATTTGTGTGAACGATTGCGTATTTTGTTCCTACCGCCGGCGGGAGGGCGAGGCCGGTAGCTGGGCGCTGTCTGCGGACGAGATGCGGGCGCTGTGTGAGCCATACGTCGGTATGCCGGTAACGGAAGTGCATATCGTGGGCGGCGTTCACCCTTCGCGCGATATTCATTTCTATACGTCGCTGCTGTCGACGATTAAGCGCACATTGCCGCAGGTGGCCATCAAAGCATTCACGGCAGTGGAAATAGATCATATGGCGAAACAGGCCGGCTTGTCGTATGACGACACGCTGCGACTGCTGCAACAGCACGGGCTGGATGCCATGCCCGGCGGCGGCGCAGAGATTTTCGACGAGACCGTCCGCCGGCGAATATGCCCCGGTAAAACCGACGCGCACACGTGGCTGCATATTCACCAAACCGCCCACCGCTTAGGCATCCGCTCGAATGCGACGATGCTGTTCGGCCATGTCGAAACACCGGCGCACCGCATCGACCATCTTATTCGCCTGCGGAAGCTGCAGGATACGACGGGCGGCTTCGATGCATTCATTCCGCTAAAATATAAAGCGTCGAATAATGCATTAGGCGCCGGCGGCGAAATATCGACGCTCGATGTGCTGCGTACTGTGGCCGTCTGCCGGCTGATGCTCGACAATATCCCCCACATCAAAGCTTACTGGCCGATGCTGGGTAAGGATGTGATGCAACTCGCGCTACTCTTCGGCGCCGACGACATCGACGGTACGATTGACGATTCGACGAAAATATACAGCATGGCCGGCGCCGACGCGCATCCGACACTGACGGCGCCGGAGTTGGAAACGATTATCACGGCCGCCGGATTTACGCCGGCAGAGCGGAATACGTTTTATAAAACTATCGAAAAATGATAACACGTAAACGAATACTTATTGACTTGCTACGCCTCCGGTTCCCGAATACGGGACTGGGGCAGGTCTGCATGGCCTACGGACGGGCGCTGGCCCGGATCAATCATCCCGCTATGCAATTCACGTTCTTAGTGCCCTCGGAAATGACGGGCATCTTCGGCAATACGGTCGACTACATTACGGCGCGACCGATCAAAGACCTCTTCTGCCATTACCGGCTGTCCGGCCAGTTCGATCTATGGCACAGTACGCATCAGGACGTGCAGTATTATCCGAATAAACAGGTCATATACGTACTGACGATACACGACCTGAATTTCATCCGCGAAAAGAGCGAGCGCAAAATCAAGCAGCGGACAAAGAACCTGTATTCCCTCGTGCAACGCGCTAATGCGGTAGTTGCCATCTCAAACTTCACGAAGCGGGATATGAAAGCGCATCTGGCGTTGCACACGCCGGTGGAAGTCATTTATAATGGCGTCGACAAACCTTCGGAGAATACCGGCGAGCGTCCGGCGTGGGCGTTCGCCGACGGCGAGTACTTCTTTGCCATCGGCGTATTTAAACCTAATAAGAACTACCAGTCGCTGGTTCGCCTGATATATGCGTACCCCGGTACGCAATTGATCATCGCCGGCACGAACGATACGGCGTATGGGAAAATGATCCGCGATATGATTCGCGATTACGGCCTGCAGCAGCGCATCCTGACGCCCGGCGTCGTCAATGAAACAGAGAAGGCATGGCTGTATGCCCACTGCCGGGCGTTACTATTCCCGTCGACCAACGAAGGCATGGGACTGCCGATTATCGAGGCAATGCACCGGGGGAAGCCGGTCGTAGCCTCCGCGATGTCGTGTATGCCGGAGTTCGGCGGCGACTATGCCTATTACTTCCCGTCGTTCGACCCGACTGTCATGCGCGCTACCATCGAGGAAAGCCTGATGCACTACCACCGACATCCCGAACAAATCCTCGCCATGCAACACTACGCCGCACAGTTCTCGTGGGATAAGCACGCGGAGGAATACGTTAAACTCTTCGAAAGGCTTTTGAATTGTGAAGCGAGAGGCACGCTCGTGGTGGGTACAGAGTAGCCACCGCAGGGCCGACGCCTCTCATTTTTTAGAAGTTTACAGGGATATTGGCTGTGCCGGGTTCCCCTACGCTTCGGTTCCCCTACGGGAATCGGAGCCAATTGCCGCATGCTTTTATT
>JAIRKX010000044.1 GCA_031259805.1 Prevotellaceae bacterium
TGCGGAGGGAGGAATCTCTCGACCGGAGCGCACCCGCAGTGGATTGCTTCGTCGCTGCGCTCCTCGCAATGACGTGCTTCGGGCTTCGCCCTCGCAAATGACGGCTACGATAAGCAGGGTTTACGACAATCCGGAAATGCACCCCTCCTCACGACTAAATCGGCAGAACCGAAAAAAAGTGGTAACTTTGGGGCCAAACCCTTTTTTAACGAAGATATATGGCACGAAAAACACAAAAGACAATGACCGCATCGACGGCGGCGTTGCGGGGTGGCGGAGCGATGCCCCTGACGGTCGAGGTACAGTCGGAAATCGGCGAACTGGAAGCGGTGATTATCCATACACCCGGCGCCGAAGTGGAAAATATGACGCCCAAACATGCCCAGCGTGCGCTCTATAGCGACATCCTCAACCTGCCGCTGGCACAAAAAGAATACGCACAAATCGAACAGGTGCTCTCGATGGTGGCGCAGACATTCCAATTAAAGGATTTGCTGGTAAAAGTACTGGAAAATCACAGCGAAAAAGTGGCGCTGGTCGAACGAATCTGCCGAAGCGAAAATGTAACGGACTATTTCGACGACCTGATCAACTTCTCGCCGAATAAATTGGCGACATGCCTGATCGAAGGACTGCCGGCGCGTATCGATAACCTCACAGCGTTCCTCAACGACGATTACTACGCCCTGTTCCCGCTCTATAACTTCTATTTTACGCGCGATGCGTCGATGGTCATCGGTCGTCAGGTGCTCATCGGCCAAATGGCTAACCGGGTACGTCTGCGCGAATCGCTGATTATGGATGCCATCTTCCGTAACAAAAAACTGTTCACCACGTCGGTAATCAACCCCTGCGACGACGATGTTAAGCGCCCGGAAGCGCTGATCGAAGGCGGCGACGTGCTGGTAGCCCGCGACGACGTGCTGCTCGTAGGCAACGGCAGCCGCACCTCGTCGCAAGGCATTGATTTTATCCTCTCCCAATTGTGCATCCGGCGGGAAGAAGGACGGAAATATGTGCTGGTGCAACAATTGCCCGACATGCCCGAATCGTTCATTCATCTTGATATGGTATTCACGTTCCTCGACAAGGATGCTTGCATGGTATTCGAGCCGCTCATCCTCGAAGATAATCGCTACGAAACGGTGCTGATTACGGTAGATAACGGACGCGTGGCACGCATCAAATATGTCCCCGACCTGCTATCGGGGCTTAAACGCCTGGGCATCGACCTTGAACCCCTGATATGCGGCGGTCGCGAGGACGAATGGACGCAGGAACGCGAACAATGGCACAGCGGTGCGAACTTCTTCGCCTTTGCCCCCGGAAAGGTCATCAGCTACGCCCGCAACCTGCATACCATAGACGAACTGGCCAAACACGGCTTTGAGGTCATCCCCGCCTCCGCCGTTACCAGCAAAGCAGCCCTGAAAAAACCAGCGCGATGCGTCGTAACCATCGACGGCTCCGAACTGCCCCGCGGCGGTGGCGGCGCCCGCTGTATGACCATGCCCCTGCGACGAAAACCGGTGAAATGGAATGCTTAAAAAGACGGGGAAGCATATATTCCAAAACATTTCCTATCTTTGTACCTTGTTTAATCAAAAACACACAATGAATAACAAACGATAACCAATGAACACTGCCCAACGAACAAGTCCCCCGCCGGGAAACAACGCCATATTAACCGTATGCCTTAGCTTACGGCCATAATTCAACAATAGTCATTCATAACTCAACAAATGAAAAAATGAAAAAAATCCTCCTCCTCCTCCTCCCGCTATGCTTCGCGGCCTGTCACACCGACCTGCCCCACGTAAAAAGCAACCTGCGAGCGCCGGCATACCCGCTGGTAACCATTGACCCCTACACTTCGGCATGGTCGTTTAACGACAACCTCTACGACGGTTCGGTGAAGCACTGGACGGGCGCAAACTTCCCCCTGATCGGAGCCGTGCGCGTCGACGACCGCATATACCGCTTCATGGGTACGGAAACACCGCCGCTACGCACTATCCTCAAAACCGCCGAACAGGAACCGTGGACGGCAGCCTACACCTTCACCGCCCCGGCAAAAGGATGGAATCAACCCCGCTTTGACGACGCCCGCTGGCTACGCGGCCCGGCAGCCTTCGGTACAAACCTCAAAACAACCGCCCGCACGGAATGGGCGCCGCCGCAAAACGAAATCTGGCTGCGCCGCGAATTCGTCCTCACCGAAGACATCGGCAAACAGGCATTCCTCCTCTACTCGCACGACGACGACATCGAAATCTACATCAACGGCATCGAAGTCGTCAACACCGGCTACGCATGGGGTGAAAACAAACTGCGACGCCTGCCCCCCGCCGCCGTCGCCACCCTCAAAGCCGGACGCAACGTAATCGCCGCCCACTGCACCAACCGTAGCGGCGAAGCGCTGGTCGACCTCGGACTGAGCATCTCCATTGCAACCACGCCCTACTTCGATCAAACGGCCATCCAAACCGCCGTCAATGTCCAAGCTACCCAAACCCACTACACCTTCACCTGCGGCACAGTCGACCTCGAACTGACATTCACCGCGCCTCTGCTGCTCGATGACCTCGAACTGCTCTCCCGTCCGGTAAACTACATCACCTACCGCGTAACCCCCAACGACAGCCTGCCCCATGACGTAGCCGTATACTTCGAAGCATCCCCCGCATGGGCGCTCGACAAACCCTACCAAACAAGCCGCGCTGAACAACTCATCCGCGACGGATTGACATTCCTCAAAACCGGCAGCCTCCAGCAAGCTATCTTAGCAAAAAAAGGCGACAACGTCCGCATCGACTGGGGCTATTTCTACCTCTGCGGAGATAACCACCCCAACTGCCGCTACCAAATCGCCGCTCCGTTGACCCTGCGGGCATATTTCGCAGGCGACAGCCTCGCCGATGCCATGCCCCCGACCGATGCCCCCGACCACCTCGCCATCACCCACGCTTTAGGTACAATCACCGCACCGACCTCCGGCAAAATACTCGCAGGCTACGACGACCTCTACTCCATCCAATACTTCGGCGAAAACCTGCGCCCCTACTGGAACAGCGACGGACAACAAGACATCCTCCGCCTCTTTGCCCGCGCACATGCCGAATACCCGCAACTCATCAAGAAATGTGATGCCTTCGACGCCGAACTGATGCAGAAAACCACCGCCGCCGGCGGCAAAGAATACGCCGAACTGTGCGCCCTCGCCTACCGGCAAGCCATCGCCGCACACAAACTCGTCAAAGCCCCCAACGGCGACCTGCTATTCCTCTCAAAAGAAAACTTCAGCAACGGCTCGATCGGCACAGTCGACATAACCTACCCCTCATCGCCCCTCTTCCTGCTCTATAACCCCGAACTGTGCAAAGCCCTGCTCAACCACATCTTCTATTACAGCGAAAGCGGAAAGTGGACGAAACCCTTCGCCGCCCACGACGTAGGCACCTACCCCATAGCCAACGGACAAACTTACGGCGGCGACATGCCCGTTGAAGAAAGCGGAAACATGCTCATCGTAACCGCAGCCATCGCCCAACGCGAAGGAAACGCCCGCTACGCAGAAAAACACTGGGATATCCTGACTACATGGGTAAACTACCTGGTCGAAAAAGGCCTTGACCCCGAAAACCAACTATGCACCGACGACTTTGCCGGACACTTTGCCCACAACGCCAACCTCTCGATCAAAGCCATCCTCGGCATTGCATCCTATGGCCGGCTGGCCGCCATGCTCGGCAAACACAACATCGCCGAAACATACACCGCCAAAGCCAAAACCATGGCCGCCGAATGGCTCCGCATGGCCGACGACGGCGACCACTACCGCCTTACATTCGACCAACCACACACGTGGAGCCAAAAATACAACCTTGTTTGGAACAAACTGCTGAAACTGGATATATTCCCCGACGAAGTAGCGCAAAAGGAAATACCCTATTACCTGACCAAACAAAACACCTACGGCCTGCCCCTCGACAACCGCGAAACATACACCAAAGCTGACTGGATTATCTGGACAGCCACGCTGGCCGACGACAAAGAAACCTTCGAACAGTTTATCCGGCCCTTGTACGCCTTCGCAAACGAAACCACCGACCGCGTGCCCCTGACCGACTGGTACTACACCGACCGCCCCGAACAACGCGGCTTTCAGGCACGCGCAGTCGTCGGCGGATTCTTTATTAAACTACTGGAAAGCGACCAATAATACAAACATGAAACAATTTGCCATAGCTTGTATCACCCTCGTATCGCTGGCCGCCCAATGCACGCCGCCGCCGCTGACCGATTATGTGAACCCCCTGCTGGGAACAGCCACACTATGGGACAGCATCGACCTCGGCTACACGCCCACACGCCGGACGTGGGGCGCCGAAGTATTTCCCGGCGCAGCCCTGCCCAATGCAATGGTGCAAGTAAGCCCCGTAACCCTCTTCCACAGCGGATCGGGGTACCAGTACGAAGACACCCTCATATACGCCTTCACGCACACCAACAAAGGACACTGGAACCTGTGCCACATCCCCCTTCTACCGGTAGTCGGCGCGGTAACACCCACCGACTACGCCTCCGGCTACAGCCATACCCGTGAAGAAGCGTACCCGGGATACTACCGCGTCTTCCTTGACCGGTACCGCGTCGAAACCGAACTCACCGCCACCCTGCGATGCGCATACCACCGCCACACCTTCGCGCCCGACGACGAAAAAACGCTCTTGGCCGACCTGTCCGTATCCAACGAACGAGTGCGCGACTGGGCAATTACCCAAGACGGCGACCACGCATTCGCAGGATACCAGCACACCGGCGAAAAAATATACTTCTACGCCGAAGCCAGCCACCCCATCCGTTCGATTGACTCCCTGCGCGACGGCCGCCGGGCAATCACTCTTATCCGCTTTGCAAACGACGACAGCCGGCAGCCCACGCTGGAGTTAAAAATCGGTTTTTCGTTCGTCAGCACCGCTAACGCGAAAGCAAACTTAGCGGCGGAAATCGCCTCGAAAAACTTTGCCGACATACGCCGCGAAGCCGCTGACACATGGGAAACGCTACTATCGAAAATCCGCGTCGACGGCGGAAGCGACCGTCAACGCCGTCTATTCTACTCCTGCCTGTATCGCGCCTTCCTGTGGCCGGCCCTACGTAGCGACATCAACGGCGAATTTACCGACGCCACCGGCACAGTCGTCAACCCCGGCTTCTGCTACTACACCGACCCGTCGTTTTGGGACGACTATCGGAACAAACTCGTACTGCTGGAAATGCTATCACCCTCAGTCGCCGTCGACATCATCCGTTCTATTACCGACAAAGGCGAAAAACGCGGCGGATTCATGCCGACATTCTTTCATGGCGACCATGCCTCGGCATTTGTCGCCGGCGCATACCTGCGCGGTTTGCAGGGGTTCGATCTCCAGCGCGCCTATCGCCTCCTCCTGCGCAACGCCACGATAGAAAGCCGCAGCCGGCCACACCTCAACGAGTACATAGAAAAAGGCTACATCTCCGAGCCCGACCTTGACAACCCGCAGATCGAAACCGTCGCCAACGCCGGCGTAACCAAAACCCTCGAATACGCCTACGACGACTATGCCGTAGCCCTGCTTGCCAAAGCCCTCGACGACACGGCCGCCTTCCGGATGCTCACCGCACGTACCGGAAACTACAAAAACCTCTTCGACCCCACAACGGAACTCATGCGCGGACGTCTGGCCAACGGCGACTGGATACCCCGCTTCGACCCCTGCTATCCCTACTACGAATACATGTACCGCGAAGCCAACGCATGGCAATCGTCGTTCTATGCGCCGCACGACGTGGAAGGCTTGATAGGCCTCTACAGGAGCCGCGACGATTTTGAAAAAAAGTTGGACTCGCTGTTTACCATCCCATGGAAAGGGTACGAAGCCTATAATTTTTCGGGTTTCATTGGGCAATACTGTCATGGCAACCAACCCGACCATAATTTCCCTTACCTGTATTACTTTGTCGGCAAACAAGAAAAATCGCAGGCGGTGCTCGACACGCTGATGAGCCACTTTTACGGCATGGGTAAGGAAGGGCTGGCGCTGGCGGGCATGGACGACGCCGGAGAAATGTCGTCGTGGTACGTGTTCAATGCCATTGGCCTCTACCCGTTCTCGCCGGCAGATGAAGACTACCTCGTGTCTGTTCCGCTGTTCGACAGGGTAGAGGTTACGCTCGGCGACGCCACGCGCTTCACCATCCGAGCAAAAAACCACGGACGAAAAATAACAAGCATCGCCTGCGGAGGACAAAAAATAAACGGATGGTTTGTTTCACACGCAGCGTTGAGGCAAGGAAAAGAATTGACGATAGCGACGGAATAGCAACGGACTCACCTAAACACGTGATAAAAGCTCAAAAAACGAGCGATTTTATACTATGCACGGGCATAGTTTGTGCAATAAAAACATGCGACAATTGGCTACAATTGGCTGCGCCGAGCTCCGCTTCGCTCCGGTTCCCCGTAGGGGATTAATAGAAAATGACGATGCTGTTGAAGCCCTACGGGCTATTGGCGAAAGAGGGCGATGCCCTTTTCTATTGCTATTATTCCCCTACGGGGAACCGAAGCGAAGCTCGGCGCAGCCAATAGAGGGCGATACACGGTTTTCCACATTTTCCGAAGGTGGAAAACTTGAGCTACGTACTTCTGCCATACTCTATATGGAGAAGGAGGGAAACTTGAGTATCATTATTCCGTCATGAAATATTTTTATATATTTGCATGGTCTTTAACAAATTGAATTATGACCAACAAATTCCTTATTTCTCTTTTGTGTACGGTATTGTTATCGGCTCTCCGGGTTTGGGCAGGCGAAGCGGAGCCGCCCGCCAAGCAAACTTTCATATATGCGGTGAAAGGCGCCGACACGTTGCGTCTCGACTATTATGACACCCAGGCAATAGCCGCCAGTAAGCCCTGCTTTATTTTCGTGTTCGGCGGCGGCTTTGCGAACGGCCGCCGCGACGACGCCGGCTTCCTGCCGTTCTACGCCCGCCTGGTGAACGCCGGCTACACGGTGGCGGCCATCGACTACCGCCTGGGGATGAAAAACCTCAAGGCGCAGCTCAACCCGGAGCAAGACCAGCTTCAAGCATTTAACCAGATAACCGATATTTTCGACCGGAGCGTGACCATGGCCGTAGAAGACTTGTTCGACGCCACCGCCTATATCGCCGCACACGCCGCGGCGTGGCGCATCGACGCTGCCAAAATCATCGCCTGCGGGTCGAGCGCCGGCGCGATTACGGTGTTGCAGGGCGCCTACAAGCTGTGCCACGTCGATACGTTGACGGCGCGGTTGCCGGAGGGGTTTAAGTATGCGGGCGTTGTTTCCTTTGCCGGCGCCATCTTTAGCCGGAACGGACGGCTGGAATGGCCGACGCTCCCCCCGCCCCTCCTGCTGTTCCACGGCGACACCGACAGGGATGTGCCCTACCATCAAATTGAATGGTCGGGCCTCGGCTTTTACGGTTCCGCCTTCATTGCCGGGCAGCTGAAAGCGCAAAAGGCGCCGCACTATTTCTACGCCGTCGAAAACACAGGGCACGAAATGTCGACCCTGCCCATGAATCAAAATTGGGACGAGATGCATACTTTTTTGGAAAAAATGGTATTCGGCAAAGAAAAGCTAATCATCCACACCTCCGTAACCCCAACGGATAAACCGGAAGGGAAGAAAGAGCTGACCCTGCTCGACTTTATAGGTAACTTTATATAAGAAACAAGAATTATGAATTCAACTTTCGCAAGTTGTTTGATTCGTTGAATATGAGAATATTATAAAATAATTATTTTTGTAAATCAATGAAAATCAGTTTTTCTGTGTTTTTTTCATTCCGTTAGGAATGAATCGTTCAGCAGAAGTTGAGCGCGATACGCTCCTCTGCAAGTCCCGCAGGGACGACACTTGATTAACCGTAGGCTTTAGCCTGCGGATACGGCATGTTCGCTCGCTTCGCGTACCGTCCCGCAGGGACGGCATTTGATTAACCGTAGGCTTTAGCC
>JAIRKX010000103.1 GCA_031259805.1 Prevotellaceae bacterium
ATAAATAAAAAAAATCAAAAAAAAAAAACTACACACAACGACACAAAACACCCGGGGCCGGTATCGATACCGGCCGCGTCTATACGGGCGAAAAATTTTTCGCCCCTACATCCTACATCATACATCCTACATCCTACATCATACATCATACATCATACTTCATACTTCAAAGCGGTTGTATCACGTAGCCATATTCGCAGGTATCGCAGTTCAGGCGGTAAGGTTCGAGCGGCCATGCACCCCAACTGTCGGCGCCGCCAACGCCCATTTGACGATAGTCGACATTGAGGTAGACCGCGTCGCGTTTTTCTAATTCGGCGGCGTGGTATTGTTTCCGGTCTATTTCGGGGTCGAGGTCGTCGGGCGAGAAAGGCAGGGCCGAAAATTCGATGGGGCGCATGCCGGTAATCTTAATGCCGTTGCCCCGTTTGTCGGTGAGGGCAAACCAGCGGACATCGGTTTTATTCCCGTTTTCCTGCGGGCGGGCGTAGGGGAAATACTGTCCGTCGACCGTGCTTTTATATATGCGCAGGTGGGCTGCATAGCGGCGGTCGATGTAATTTTCCCACGGGCCGCGACCGTAATAGACTAAGTTGTCGAGCGTCTTGGGCAACACGAAGTGCGCGCCGAATTTGGGCATCATCGGGTATTCGCCCCGGATTTTCTCAAAACGGCTATTGACGGCAATCACACCGTCGCTCCCGACGGTATAGGTCTGGACGAAGCGAGCGTCGCCATTGAGCAGCGATTTTTCGATCGTAATCCTGTACGCAGCGCCAACCGGACGGATCTCCACCCGTGCGGGTTCGGTTTTACCGGCATCGCGCCATACACGTAGCGTGCGGTTAAAGCCTGCGCCGTGGTCGTTGTCGGTCGGCGGACGCCAGAAATTGACCTGCGCACCGCTGACAATGAGTGTTTGGCCTTTGTAGACGTAGTTTTTGAGCAGTCCTGTCGTAAGATCGACCGTAACGGAAAATGTCCGTCCCCGACCGGTCCATTCCGTGGCGGTTTGCGTAACGATGAGCGGCAACGGCGAATCGGCCGCTGCCGGCACACTGAACGCCGAGAGCGCAAACTGTTCGCAGGCCACAAGGTGATCTTTCGGCAGCAGCGGCTCGGCGGTTTTCAGCCGGTAGTCCACATTCAGTAAATATTCCTTTCCTGCCTTGCGTTTACAGCTTACCGGCAATTGCACAGTGGTCGTTTGACGGGGCGCTACGGCAATAGTAGCCATTTTGCCCGACTGTACCGGCTTGCCGTTTTCGAGCAGTTCCCATGACAGGTAGTAATTGCTCAAATCGCGGAAAAAGTATTTGTTTGTAATCGCTATTTCGTAGCGGTTGCTATCCTGCAATGCCGTACCAACGGGCTGGTAGACCTTCCGCACTTCATATGCGCCGGGTTGGGGCGTCCGTTCGGTGCCCATCATGCCGTCCATGACAAAATTTCGATCGCGCGATTTGCCTTCGAGCGTCGAATCGGGTTCAAAATCGCCGCCGAATGCGTAGATCGTTTTCCCGTTGCGTTCGACAATCAGTCCATGGTCCTTCCATTCCCAAATAAAACCGCCCTGGAGGGTCGGGCAGGCGGGGTCTTCGATCACATCCCAGTAATCCTTGAAATTACCCATACTGTTGCCCATCGCGTGTGCGTATTCCGACGAAATCATTGGACGGTCGGTGCGTTGCGTACCGAAGTGACGGAAACTTTTCGGAGTAGAATACTGGGGCACATAGATGTCGGAGTTCCATTCGTACACGGCGCGTTCGTACTGGACGGGACGCGTCGAGTCGACGGCTTTCAGGCGAAGATAAGCTTCGTAGAAGTTGTAGCCGTTGCCGGCTTCGTTGCCCAGCGACCAGAAAATAACGCACGGATGATTCTTATCACGTTCGTACATACGCATAACTCGCGTCAGATGCGCCTCCTTCCAGCGCGGGTCGTTACCCAGCGTCCGGTCGAGGTCGTAGCCGATGCCGTGCGATTCAATATTCGCCTCGTCGCACACATACATTCCATATTCGTCGCACAGTTCGTACCAGCGCGGATGATTGGGATAGTGGCAGGTACGGACAGCATTAATGTTAAACTGCTTCATCAGTTCGAGGTCGGCGCGCATATCGGCTTCGGTAACGACGTGCGCCGTACGGGGACTATGCTCGTGGCGGTTTACGCCTTTGAAGTACACCGCCCGACCATTGACCAGCACCTGCGCATTCCGAATTTCGACCGTACGAAAACCAACCTTAACGGGAATAACTTCGAGCGTCGCGCCGGCGGCATTCTTCAATGTAACATATAAAGTATATAAATACGGCGTCTCGGCCGACCATGCCTTAACCTCCGGCACACGCGCCTCGAACCTTACCACATTGTCGGCGTCCGCTACGCGGGATATCTGCTCGTCGACGACTACCGGCGTTCCATCGGCGGCTTCAAGCCGGATACCGACCGTACACGCCGGCGCTGCCCCCGCATTTTTCCATCCGTAGTTACGGACATCGGCTGTCAGATGGAACAGGCCGTCGCGATAATACTCATCCAGCCCGCTCACTACAGTAACGTCGCGAATATTGATCTTCGGACGGGCATACAGGTACACCTCGCGCTCGATGCCCGACACCCGCCAGAAATCCTGACATTCTAAATAACTGCCGATACTCCAGCGGTACACCTCGATGGCCACCGTATTATCGCCGGCGCGCAGGTAGGACGTGATATTAAATTCGGCCGCCAGCTTTGAGTCCTCGCTGTAGCCGACATAATTTCCGTTAATCCAGAGGTAGAACGCTGACTTCACCGCGCCCAGATGAATAAACACCTCATGCTCCACCCACGACGCCGGCACAGTAAACGTGCGACGGTACGCTCCCACCGGATTATACCCCGACGGGATATTTTCCGCCAGCCGGTTTACATCGGGATCGCGCACGCCGAATTCGTAGGGGATATTGACATAAATGGGATAGCCGTAAGTTCGTCCGGCAGTATTAAATTCCCAGTTCGCGGGCACGGTAAAATTATCCCAGCCGCTCACATCATAGTCGTCGCGATAAAAACCCATCGGACGCAGCGACGGGTTTTCAACCCAACGGAACTTCCACCCGTTGCCGTCGAGCGACAGAAACCGATTCGACTGTTCTTTTTGTCGGCTTTTAGCCAACTGCTGGTTTTCATAAGCGAATGCCGACGCCCGCATCGGCTCGCGATTGACGGACAGCACCGACAGATCTAACCATTCGTTGCCTGCAGAAGCGTTGACCGGCACAGACGCTTGCGCCCATGCCCCACAGGACGCCACAGATAAGATAAGTAAAGGAATAAAATGTTTCATGTATGTTTATATAAAATTATCCGCAAAAATAGTAAAATTTGTTGATTTGTTGATTTGTTGAGGATGCGGAGGCCTTTGTCCGAACTATGATTTATATCACTCCACTCCCGCCCTGCGAGCAACTCCTAATTCCTAATTAAAATCTTATCTTTGCACAAAAATTAGTAAAGCGTATAGTTTCATGCAAAATCAGACTATAAAAAAAGTATTGCTGCTCGGGTCGGGCGCATTGAAAATCGGCGAGGCGGGGGAGTTTGACTATTCCGGCTCGCAAGCGTTAAAGGCGTTGCGCGAGGAGGGCATCGAGACCATTTTGATTAATCCAAATATTGCCACCGTGCAAACATCGGAAGGCGTTGCCGACAAGATTTATTTTTTGCCCGTAACGCCTTTTTTTGTGGAACGGATTATCGATAAGGAGCGTCCTGACAGTATCCTGCTGGCATTTGGCGGACAAACCGCCTTAAATTGCGGCGTGCAGTTGTTTCACACAGGCGTGCTCGAAAAATATAAGGTGCAGGTGCTCGGTACGCCGATACAGGCTATCATCGACACGGAAGACCGCGAGTTGTTCGTCAGGCGATTAGACGAAATCCATGTCAAGACCATCCGAAGCGTCGCCGTCGACAACATAGCCGATGCCCGGCAAGCAGCAGCGACATTGGGTTATCCGGTCATCATTCGGGCGGCTTACGCACTGGGCGGGTTAGGTAGCGGCTTCTGCGATAACGAAAGCGAACTCGATAAATTGGCCGCCCGCGCCTTTTCATACTCGCCACAAATTCTAATCGAAAAATCGCTGAAAGGATGGAAGGAAATCGAATACGAAGTTGTGCGTGATCGCTACGATAACTGCATTACGGTATGTAACATGGAAAACCTCGACCCATTGGGCATTCACACGGGCGAAAGTATCGTGGTAGCGCCGTCGCAAACCCTTAGCAACAATGAATACCAGAAGTTACGCGAGCTGTCGATACGCATCATCCGTCACATCGGGATTGTAGGCGAATGCAATGTACAGTATGCCTTCGACCCGCAGTCGGAAGAGTATGCCGTGATTGAAGTCAATGCGCGGCTGAGCCGGTCGTCGGCGTTGGCCTCGAAGGCGACGGGCTACCCGCTGGCATTCGTCGCGGCGAAACTGGCATTGGGCTACGGGCTGTTCGACCTGAAGAACGCCGTTACCAAATCGACGACCGCCCTGTTTGAGCCGGCGCTGGATTATATTGTCTGTAAAATTCCCCGTTGGGATTTGTCGAAGTTCCACGGCGTATCGCGCGAAATAGGCAGCAGCATGAAAAGCGTAGGCGAGGTGATGGCCATCGGCCGGTCGTTCGAGGAGGCCATACAGAAAGGCCTGCGCATGATCGGGCAGGGGGCGCACGGTTTTGTCGCCAACAAGGAAATGCAGATCGACGACATCGACAGTGCCCTGCGCAAGCCCACCGACAACCGCATTTTCGTGATTTCGGAAGCATTTCGCAAAGGGTATACCATCGACCAGATTCATGCCCTGACGAAAATCGACCGATGGTTTTTATACAAATTACAGCATATTATCCATACGGCAACCGCGTTGGAAAATGTCCCGTCATTGCCGGCATTGCCCGATGCGTTATTGCGCACAGCCAAACAACAGGGTTTTTCCGATTTCCAAATAGCCCGGCTCATCGGGAACGATGCGACCGATACGGATCAAATGGCGCACGAAATCCGAATCCTGCGTAAAGCGAAAAACATTGTGCCGGTCGTCAAGCAAATCGACACACTGGCAGCCGAATATCCGGCACAAACCAATTATTTATACCTGACGTACAACGGCACAGCTAACGACATCCGATACACGAACGATAAACGCTCGGTGATTGTGTTGGGATCGGGCGCTTACCGCATCGGCAGTTCGGTCGAATTCGACTGGTGCAGCGTCAACGCCCTGCAAACCATCCGACGCGAAGGCCGGCGCGGCGTCATGATTAACTACAACCCCGAAACCGTCAGCACCGACTACGACGTATGCGACCGCCTCTACTTCGACGAACTGACCTTCGAGCGCGTGCTGGATATTGTAGAAATGGAGAGCGGAAGCCCCCTAATCCCTGAAGAGGGAACTGCCGACTGCCCACTGGAAGGCGTGGTAGTGTCCGTCGGCGGACAGATACCGAATAACTTGGCGTTGCGGCTGGCAGCGATGGGCGTTACGATTTTAGGAACATCGGCACAAAGTATCGACAATGCCGAAGACCGCCACAAGTTTTCATCGATGCTCGACCGCCTGCATGTCGATCAGCCGCGATGGAAGGAATTAAGCAGCACGGACGAAATCGGACGGTTTGTCGAAGAGGTCGGCTTTCCTGTGCTTGTACGGCCGTCGTACGTCCTGTCGGGCGCGGCCATGAATGTATGCTCTAACACCACGGAACTGGAGCAGTTCCTGAAACTGGCAGCCAATGTGTCGAAAAAACACCCTGTCGTAGTGAGCGCCTTCATCGAAAACGCGAAGGAAATCGAATTAGACGCCGTAGCCGACAAGGGTGAAATGATTGCCTACGCCATCTCCGAACACATCGAGTTTGCAGGCGTACATTCAGGCGACGCCACCATCCAGTTTCCCCCGCAGAAATTATATGTGGAAACAGCGCGCCGCATCAAAAAAATCGCACGGCAAATTGCGCAGGCATTGCAAATATCGGGGCCATTCAATATCCAGTTCCTCGCCATAGAGAACGATATTAAAGTTATTGAATGCTACCTGCGGGCGTCGCGAAGTTTCCCATTTGTATCAAAGGTTTTGAAGATAAATTTCATCGACATTGCCACGAAAATCATGTTAGGGCTACCGGTCGAAAAGCCGAATAAAAATGCATTCGACCTCGACTATGTAGGCATCAAAGCCTCACAGTTTTCCTTTACCCGCCTGCAAAAGGCCGACCCTGTGCTGGGCGTCGACATGGCCTCGACCGGCGAAGTGGGTTGTCTCGGCGACGACAGCCCCAAAGCAGTGCTCACGGCCATGCTGTCGGTGGGCTACCGGATCCCCGTATCCGGCATCCTGCTCTCGACCGGCGACGCCCGACAAAAGGCGTCGATGCTCGAAAGCGCCCGTTTATTGCACAAAAAAGGCTACCGCCTGTATGCTACCACCGGCACGCAAAAGTATCTGGAAGAAAACGGCATTCCCACCCTCCTCGCTCACTGGCCCGATGAGGAAGGACAGCCACAGGCGCTCGACCTGTTGCGCACAAGACAAATCGACTTTGTGGTGAACATCCCAAAAAACCTGTCGCCCCGCGAGCTGACCAAAGGCTATCAGGTACGGCGCACGGCCATTGATTTCAACATCCCGCTCATCACCAACGCCCGCTTAGCCACCGCCTTCATCAATGCCTTCTGCGAACTCGACGAAAAAGATATCCCGATAAAAAGCTGGGACGAGTACTAAGAAGCGCAGGGCTGACGCATCTAATACGTATGTGATGATGTAATGATGAGGTGATTCATTGCTCCGTCATGGCGAGGAGCCCCCACGGGGAACAATGAATTAACAATTATTAGTTGAAAGTTGAAAGTTGAAAGTTGAGAAGTCCACCCCCGCCCTACGGGCACCCCCGCCAGCGGGGGAGAGCTACGCAGGCCTCGCCTGTCAGGTTCCTCCGCACGGCTGTCCCCCGCTGGCGGGGGTG